>JABDCF010000009.1 GCA_013288235.1 Bacteroidota bacterium
ACAATACGGCGAAGAGTATTACTCGTTTGTAAACGGACAGCATACAACCCAGGGCGGTACGCACCAGGCTGCATTTCGCGAAGCGGTGGTAAAAACCATCCGCGAATTTTATAAAAAAGACTTTGATGCTTCTGACGTACGCGCCTCTATCGTTGCTGCGATTGCCATAAAAGTTCAGGAGCCGGTGTTTGAATCTCAAACCAAAACAAAACTGGGTTCACAAAATATTGCGCCGGAAGGGCCTTCGGTAAAGACTTTTATCAATGATTTTATAAAGAAGGAATTAGACAATTACCTGCATAAAAACAAAGCCGTAGCGGATGCTCTTGAAAAACGCATTCTGCAATCGGAGCGTGAGCGTAAAGATATTGCCGGAATTAAAAAATTAGCCAATGAGCGGGCAAAAAAAGCTTCCCTGCATAACCGCAAACTGCGCGACTGTAAGGTGCATTTTGATGAAACCCACGAGCGCCACCAGGATACCACCTTATTTATAACAGAGGGCGACTCGGCCAGCGGATCGATCACCAAATCGCGGGATGTACAAACACAGGCGGTTTTCAGTTTGAAAGGTAAGCCGCTTAACTGCTATGGCCTTACAAAAAAGGTGGTGTATGAAAACGAGGAGTTTAATTTATTGCAACACGCACTAAATATTGAAGATGGCCTGGACGACCTGCGCTATAACAACATTGTAATAGCCACCGATGCCGACGTGGATGGAATGCACATCAGGTTATTATTAATGACCTTCTTCCTGCAATTTTTTCCCGACTTGGTGAAGGCAGGGCATGTATTCATTTTACAAACGCCATTGTTCCGCGTCCGTAATAAAAAAGAAACTATTTATTGCTACAGCGATGAAGAGCGCCGCAATGCCATTGCCAAATTAGGCGTAAAGCCCGAGATCACCCGATTTAAAGGTTTGGGCGAAATATCACCCGATGAGTTTGGTTTATTTATAGGCAAAGATATCCGCCTTGATCCTGTTATTCTTAAAGATGCCAACATTAAGGGCTTGCTTGAATATTTTATGGGCAAAAATACACCTGCAAGGCAGCTGCATATAGTTAATAATTTAAGGGTGGAGAAGGATGATGAAAGTATTAACCCGCTGGTGGCTGAAGATGTGGAAAATGTGAGTTTGCCGGTTGCGGTGTGACGCCCCACCTTGTCATTGCGAACGAGGAACGAGTGAAGCAATCGCGAACTATACATGACCGTTATGCCAATTCGCGATTGCAACAGCGGCACACAGCGATAAAGCTTATATAATTTTATATAACTTGGTATTCTATGTTCCCTTTAGCAAGATTATGTGCTTCACAAAGTACCTGTAGATTTTCTAATACTGTTTCGCCTTCTTTTGACCATGCTAATATATGGTCAAAGTGTATATTTTCGCCGGTAACTGTGATGCCGCAAAGCCTGCACTTGTTGCCGTCTCTCATTAATACCTGAACTTTTAACCTTTCACTTGGAGTTCTTTTAGTTTTGTGTTTAAAAATGACTTCACTTTCCTGAATCGGTTCAGATATATTTTCTTTAGGTTCAGTTTTCTCTATTTCTTCGATTTTGTCATTATCTGAATTGATGAATTCAACAAAGGCCTCAAGTGCCTTTCTCCATGTTCCAAATTTGCTTAAGTATTGATGTGTTGAATATTTTGAAAATGGTTGTCTTACATCTCTATAAGTAGGTTGCTGACCAAGACTTATCCACATGTTTTCTATATTTTCAAATAATTCCTTATCCGAAACATTAAGATTCTGAGTTAGTGTTATCTCTAATCCAGCTTTTAGTAAAGCTTTGTTCCATGTACCAAACCGTCTATTCACTGTATCTATGGTATACTTTCCGATTTCGTCGTATTCTCTCGAAGAGAACTTGTTTCTAACAAGTTTATCAGCAACCCTTTTCAAGTCGTCCAATAACTCTTGATCAGGAATATTATAATGAAAATCTTTTAGCTTATATTCCATAGATCAAAAGGTTACGCCGAATGCCTATAATCATAAGGCTTTAAATCAAGTTCCTTAGTCTTCTCCTCCGCCAAATGCAGGTTAAATTTAGTCTGCAAATTAGCCCAAATATCAGCCGTACCACCAAATACTTTAGCGATCCTGAAAGACATTTCAGGGGTGATATCTGATTTCTCATGAATGATCTTATTCAAACTCTGGCGCGAAATACCCAGCATCTTTGCAGCTTCCGTTACACTTAGTTCATTTGCGTAGATCACCTCCTCACGTAAAATTTCACCGGGGTGAATTTGTCTCATTTGCCTCTTCATAGTATTTTATTAATGATAATCAATATAATCAACATCATAAGCGTGTTGTCCGTCAAAGCGAAAAACAATACGATAGTTTTTATTAACCTTAATACTCCAAAACTCTATCAGATCACCTGAAAGTTTGTGAATATTCCAGTTTTGGTATGCCCCAAAGTCTTCCGGTACTTGCTTGACAGCATCAATAACATCTAACATTCTTTCAATACGGCTGATCAGTTCGGCAGGCAATTTACCGCTATTGTTTTGTTCCCATAATAATCTAAGCCCTTTATGCTTGAAACTTTGTATCATGCCTACTTGTAAACTGTAAAGTTACAGTTGTCAAATTAATATTGCAATTTTTTTTAAAATCAAGGTTCAAACAAAAATAATTCTTACCTTGTACCCCCCATTTTATCGGGGATATACAAATGACTAACCACGAAATAAAAATAAACTTTAAAGAATATCATTCTTTAAATGAACTAAATAAACCCGACTATGAGCTTTGCCAGGAAGCGATAAAGGCGCTGGCCAATTCCCATTCCCCATACTCAAAATTCCGCGTTGGCGCTGCGTTGCGTTTGCAAAGTGGAAAAATTGTTTATGGCAGTAACCAGGAAAATGTTGCTTATCCATCAGGTTTATGTGCCGAGCGGGTGGCGCTGTTTCATTGCGGGGCCTACTATCCTGATGACCCTATTGAGGCTATGGCAGTAACTGCCCAAACAGACGAATTTGAAATTTCGCAGCCAGTAGCCTCCTGCGGCGCTTGTTTACAGGTATTGGCCGAGTACGAAAAAAAACAAAACAAGCCAATTGAGATTATACTATTTTGCAATAACGGCCCTGCCTGGGTAATGAACAGTGTTGAAAGCTTTCTGCCATTTTTGTTTTTTGAAAATGGACTGTTGAAAGAGGAGAAAGGCGAAAGGTAAAAGGCGAAAGGTTATACTTGTTTATATTTCTTAAATTATCGATTATGAAAATAAAGCTGTTTTTGCTCTTTTTAAGTATCACGGTCGCTACTCAACTACGCGCCCAACAGGGTTTTCCGTTTGCCAATGAGATCGGGGCATTTAAACACCAGGATAGTATCAAGTTCCCGCCGAAAGATGGCATTCTGTTTATCGGCAGTTCATCCATACGTAAATGGACTGACCTTGAGCAGCGTTTTTCCGGGAAGCCTATCATCAGGCGTGGGGTTGGCGGTTGTGAACTCTGGCAAATTGTTGATTATTATACGCCTTATATATTATTCCCATATCAACCCCGTAAAATTTTTATTTACGCCGGCGAAAATGACATCGCCGCTGGCAAAAGCAGCACATTTGTATTTGACGAGTTTCAAAAACTTTTTGAAATGATAAAGAAACAACTGCCTGATGCTACGGTGTGTTTTATGTCGATAAAGCCAAGCCCAAGCCGGGCTAAATATTTTGCTGTGGTTGATGAGGCTAACGGGTTGATCAAAAATTATTTGGCAAACAAGCCCAACAGTGCTTTTATAGATGTTAGTTCGGCGATATTAAAAGATCATTCAACTGTACCAGACTCATCCCTTTTCGAGGCAGATTACCTTCATCTTAACAGCAAAGGCTATGATAAATGGCAGCAGGTTTTGGAGCCATTTGTTAATTAGTTAATTAGTTAATTAGAGATTTGTGATTAGAGATTTGGAGGAGAATTTCCAACTAACCTCTAATCACAAATCTCTAATCACTAACCTCACTTAAACTCACTTTTTATTTTAATGATTTTCCAGCCATCTGTGTGGGCAAGGTTTATGGTGTCTATACGTGTATAGCTATCGTATTTAAATTCAACTTTAACTACCGATGCTTCATCACCATCCTGGGTAACAGTAGTAGTTGTTTTAACTGATGGATCGGCGGTGGCGTTGTTTTTAAGATAATCAAGCAACTGACCTTTATTCCACGTATTTACATTATCGCCGCGTTGCATATCGAATTCCAGGTCGTCATCAAATATCGTGTTTAGGTCGCTGATCTTCCCTTTGGTGATGTCATCGATATATGTTTTTATCACATCATCTTTAGTTTCTTTAAGGTTAGCTGGTTTTGCATTTACTGCCACGCAGACAAAAAGCAAAGTGATGCCTGCCAGCAATGATTTTAATGTTTTCATAGTTTTTTTATTTACGGTTAATTTTTAGATTTATGTTTATTAGACAGTCGAAAAAGGCCGTTCGTTACATGAAAACCTTTTGAAAAACCATATTTAACAAAGATTTAACAATTCCATGTCCGAAGCCTGATGCTGAAATCCTTTAGTGATTTTTAAAGAAAAAATCTAACTTTTGCGTAAGACTTTAATAAACACGATGATAGAATTCACTACCATTATTCTGCAATTTTCTGAACAGGGCGAAAAAACCGGGTGGAGTTATGTTGAAGTCCCGGCTGACCTGGCGCAGCAACTAAAACCCGGCAATAAAAAATCATTCAGGGTGCGGGGTATGCTCGATGGGTTTGCTGTAAAGGGCATGGCTTTAATGCCCATGGGCGAAGGCAATTTTATAATGGCCTTAAAGGCAGAGGTAAGAAAAGGTATTCATAAAAATGCCGGGGCAATGTTACAGGTCAGGATTGAAGAAGACACCGAATATAAAGTTGAAGTACCGGATGACTTACAGGAATGTTTTGATTTTGAGCCGGAAGCATTGGATTTTTTTAACAGCCTTCCAAAATCGCACCGGGATTATTTTATTAAATGGATAGAAGGCGCTAAAACTAATGAAACCCGCGCCAAACGCGTTGTAAATACCGTTAATGCCATGCTGCGCAAATGGAAGTACAATCAAATGATGCGCGAGATGAAGAAGGAGGGTTGATGTGCGGATGTGCGAATTTCAGATGTGCGGATTTTGAATTTGCGGATGAATTATAGTTTTCGCTTTTTAGGATGTTGCCGGTTATCAAAAACTGAGATTATAACAATTTCAGTTCTGTAAACCTTAAAGAAAATAGATGTTTGAGGAGAAATAACCGCACGGCGCACATTTTTATGTTCAGAGAGTAAGGGAAATTGATCAGGTGTTTGTTGAATTCTTTCAGCTGTTTTGTCGATTTGATCACTTACTCTTAAAGCAACTTTTTCGCCCCATTCGCTTAATAAATAGTAAGTAAGCTTTCCGTTTTCTCCCGATGCACTGGCAGACCATCGCAGACTTTTAACGGCCATTTTGCTTACGGTACTCGGCTATTTTCTTATTCATTTCAGCCATCACATACTCGTGAGAATGTGTCCGGCCAGCTTTAACATCCGCTAACCCAGCCTTTATCCCTTCAATGGCGGCTTCTGGGAGATCGCCCCAATCATCGTCGTCCTCATCTTCTGTAACTTCAAACCTCACCCCCATACGAATAAATATAGCTTCCAATTCAGGTAAATCGTCTTCGTTATCTATTTGTAGTTTTAACGTTGTCATAACTCAAATTTACCAACATTTAAGTTATTTTCCTAATTAGCAGCTTAATTGGGGCTGATATTTTCTTTTTCATCCGCACATCTGTAATCCGCACATTCAAATCTTCACATCAAAAAGATGTTGAAATCTAATAAGGTGTTCAAAAAATCCGCGCTTCCGTAATCCGCACATCTGCACATTATCCCCTATCTTTACCAATCCATATTTTTTTAAGTGTAGAATGAGTGAAGATATAAGCAATAACGATACTCCTGTAAATAACGAAGACGATAAACTACATAATATCACCTCCCTGGGCGGATTGTACGAGAACTGGTTTCTTGATTATGCTTCTTATGTTATCCTCGACCGCGCAGTTCCTCATATAAACGATGGTTTAAAGCCCGTTCAACGGCGCATATTGCATTCGCTGAAAGAAATGGATGACGGGCGTTTTAACAAAGCCGCCAACGTTATCGGCAACACCATGAAGTACCACCCGCACGGGGACGCCTCTATTGGAGATGCCATGGTACAAATAGGCCAAAAAAACCTGCTGATAGATTGCCAGGGAAACTGGGGCGACCCCGTTACAGGCGACTCAGCAGCTGCACCACGTTATATCGAGGCCCGCTTATCAAAATTTGCACTTGACGTTGTTTTTAACCCCGACACAACCGATTGGCAGGCCAGCTACGATGGCCGTAACCGCGAACCGATAACATTGCCGGTTAAATTCCCATTATTGCTTGCACAGGGCGCTGAAGGTATTGCCGTTGGTTTGGCCACAAAAATATTACCGCACAATTTCATAGAACTGCTGGATGCTTCTATCGAAATACTGAAAGGCAACCTGCCCAATTTAATGCCCGATTTTCCTACCGGCGGCATGGCTGATGCTTCTGCTTATAATGATGGGCAGCGTGGTGGCCGGGTAAGGGTGCGCGCAAAAATTGAAGAGCGCGATAAAAAAACGCTGGCAATAACGGAAATTCCATTTAGCACAACTACGGGCGGGCTAATGGAAAGCATAGTTGCGGCAAATGAAAAGGGTAAGATCAAAATAAAAAAGATAGAGGATAATACATCGAGCAGTGTGGAGATCATAGTCCACCTGGCGCCCGGCATTTCACCTGACGTAACCATCGATGCCCTTTATGCTTTTACCGATTGCGAAGTCTCTATCTCACCAAACACCTGCGTAATACAGGATGACAAACCGCGCTTTATGAGCGTGAATGATATGCTTACCGAAAGTACGCATAACACGCGCCGGTTGCTTAAAATGGAGCTGGAGATAAGGCTGAAAGAGCTGATGGAAAAGATATTTTTCAGCTCATTGCTTAAAATATTTATACAAGAAGGGATGTACAAGCATCCTGACTACGAAAGTTCGAGCAATTTTGAAATGGTGCTGGAGGTTTTGAACAGGTTATTCGAACCGTTTTTCCCTCAGTTTTACCGCGAAATTGTAGCTGAGGATTATAAAAAACTTATTGATAAGCCGATGAGCAGCATCACCCGTTTTGATGTTAAAAAAACGGATGAACAGATAAAAGGCTTGCAGGAAGAGATAAAAGAGGTAAAACACCACCTTAAACATTTAACGGATTATACCATAGCCTGGTTCCAGAAACTGAAAGACAAATACGGCAAAGGGCGCGAACGTAAAACCGAACTGCGCACCTTTGATAAGGTTGAGGCAGCACAGGTTGCGTTGGCTAATGTGAAGTTATATGTTAACAAAGTGGATGGCTTCATCGGTTCAGGCTTAAAGAAAGACGACCTGGTTTCCTTTGTTTGCGATTGCTCGGACATTGACGAGATCATCGTTTTCAGGGAAGATGGCCGCTGTATCATTACAAAAGTGCAGGATAAGGTTTTTGTTGGTAAAGAAATTATACATGTAGCCGTATTTAAAAAGAATGACGAGCGTACGGTATATAACATGATCTATAAAGACGGGCAAAGCGGCGTAAGTTTTATCAAACGTTTTTCGGTAGTGGGCGTTACCCGCGATAAGGAATACGACCTGACGAAAGGCACAAAAGGCACCCGCGTATTATACTTTACAGCAAACCCTAACGGCGAGGCCGAAGTGGTAAACGTGCAGTTAAAACCGCACAGCAAACTCAAAAAGCTTCAGTTTGATGAAGATTTTGCTGCATTGGCAATTAAAGGGCGTAATTCTATCGGGAATATTATTACCAAATATCCTGTTAAAAAGATCATGCTGAAAAGTAAAGGCGTCTCCACGCTGTCGGGACGGAAGATTTGGTATGATGACGTTTTGAAACGTTTAAATCCTGATGGCCGGGGTAAGTACCTGGGCGAATTTGATGGTGATGATAAGATATTAACCGTATTAACCAACGGCATTTATGAACTTACAAGCTTCGACCTCAACAATCATTTTGATGATAAAATGACGGTGATTGAAAAATATAACCCATCCAAAGTTTATACGGTTGTGCATATCGATGGTAAATCGAAAAATTACATGGTAAAAAGGTTTATGTTTGAAAATACAGCCGTCGGCAAACAAACCAGTATTATCAGCGACGAACCGGGCTCAAAAATGGTGCTGATCGCAGGTACAGCACAGCCGGTAGTAAAAGTTGAACAGTTGAAAGGGAAAGAACAAACCCCTGAAATAATTGAGATCGATCTTTCGGTGCTTATAGATACAAAAGGAATGAAAGCTATGGGCAACCGGCTTTCACAGCATCCGATAAAAACGATTGAGTTGTTGGCTGACACCGGGGTTGAAGAAGATGAAGAAATTGTTGCTGAAGATGAACCGGGAATAGAAGAACCGGCAATGGAAACTACGGAAGCAGATGAACTATCGGAAATACCGGAAATAAAGGTTGAAGCAAAAAGCCCGAAAGAGAAATCCGTTAAAGAACCTGCGGAACCTTCTGAAAAACCCACTAAAACATCCCAAAAATTGGAGGCACCACCAGCACAACCGGAGGAGCCACAAAATACTCCGGCGGAACCACTTACACCTACTAAAAAAATCGACTTTGAAATTACCAATCCTGACGATATAGAGATAGACGATAAAGGGCAGTTGGGGTTGTTTTAACGTTAAACTTATAAACTTCCGAGTTTTCCAAACGAATTCTGGGTTCTTTTGTATATTCGTTTGATGAGATCTTTCGCAATATTCATGGGAATTCTCTTCCTGACTGCTTGCCAAAAACCCGTTGGTAAAAAGGAGGAAATTGGTAAGATAGAAATAGCAACTACCGGCTGTTTACGTGGCTGTCCCATAGTCGGTTTACAAATTGACAGCTCGTTTAAACTGGTATATTACGGCGGCTATAAATCAAAGTTGCAAGGTTATTATGAGGGTAAGATTACACAGGATATTTGGGACACTTTAAATTTTAAACTAAAGCATATCAATTATCGAAAGATCGATACTTCGGAATACCTCGAAATAGACGGCGAAAACGCAGAAGCCATCTTCTATTGGAACAAACAAAAAAGGCATATTTACAGATCCATTTACGAAAATCCTGACTCTATATCAGATGCGCTGATTTGGATCATTAATTGTTGTAAACGTGTTAAGCTGCAAAAATCAAAAGATAGCATTAAGTTTGAGACAACTTATCAAAATATAAAGCCTCCGATTATGGCTAAATATCCTATACAATTCCCTCCTCCCAAATTTCCTCCTCCCAAAAGAAAAAAGTACTATTGACAATGGTTGACTGGTCGCTAATTCAAGCTTAGGCAAACTTACGAAATTTTTAAAATTTCGTAAGTTTACGGTTATAGCTGAACAGCAGCCAGCACAATACGAAAACCACGATAGGCACTATCCTCATTAGGCGGGTTTTTAGCGCGGTTGGCCGAGCGCTCATCATTTGCACCGCTGCCAAAACTGCCGCCACGGTTTACCCGGTAAGTTCCGGTGGCTGGGCCCAGCGGATCTGTAACATTGCCACCGGGATACGGGCCATACCAATCACGGCACCATTGCCAAATATTGCCTAAAATATCATGCATTCCCCAGCTATTCGGGAGTTTTTCGCCAACAGCCCTCGGCCCGGCAGTAGGGTTGCCCCAGCCCCTGCCGGTATAGCCTATGGAACTATTTTTAACATACCAGGCAATTTTTTCAAGGCTACTATCACTATAAGTGGCTCCGGTAGTTCCCGCACGGCAGGCGTATTCCCATTGCGCTTCAGTTGGGAGGGTGTATTCGTAACCTGCCGGCAACCTTCCGCCGGCTTTTTCCTGTGCAGTTAGTTTATGGCAAAAATTCATGGCTTCATTCCAGCTTACAAAGTACATAGGCACCCTGTCGTCCTCACTTGCCAGTACCTTGTCCGGGCTGTTTTTATCAAAATGCATAAAGTCACGTTCCATCATTTGCTTCCCGTCAAAATCATATAATGTTTCATCGTTTAGCAGTTTGATCACCTTATCGCGCACGCTTTGGCCGGTTACGGCTTTCCATTGGCCTATAGTTACTTCGGTATTTCCCATCCAGTAACCTTTTGTGAGGGTTACCGTGGTTTGGGGGCTTTCATCGGCTTTACGGCCTTGCTCAGTTTCCGGGCTGCCCATTACGAACGCCCCTGCCGGGATCCATGACATTGGGAGTGATATATTACCTGACAGCGGTAGCTTCCATGCTTTTCCGGCAAGTGGTGCAGTTGCCTGGGCATTGGTATTTAGCGGCTTGAGGCTCGTAGTAAATATTATCAATGGGCATAAAACTGTCATTAATACATTTTTATTGACAGGGCTAAGCAGGTTCATTTGTTTCATAAGTACAGCGTGAAAAATTCTGTTGTTAGGGTTGATTTGGTTTAGTAAAAGTAAGAAAAGAAATAAACTATGGCAAGTACAGCTCCATATGTTTTTTTAGGAATTCTAAAATATTTTTACCCATACTAAAAAAACTTATATTTGTAAACATTTTAACATGGTTATTATCAGTTACGGCACACTTCGTTCTTACTTTGAACTTCATGCTGATGCTGAAGATGCTTTAAACAATTGGTACCGGCTCACTTTAATGGCTGATTGGGCAAACTATCATGAAATGAAAAAAATGTTTAACACTGTTGATGCCGTGGGTAATGACAGGTATGTTTTTAACATAAGGGAAATACCTATCGCCTGGCCGCTATGATATTTTTTGATGTTAGAACTGTGTATATCCGATTCATTGGCACCCATGCAGAATATGACAAACTTAAAGACTGTTCGCAAGTTTAACAAGCATACCACTATGAAACACAACAAAATGATAAATGATGATGGCGATTATTCAAAGGTTATGGCTAAGATTGATAGCCTGATGGCTAAAGGAAGTAAAAATGTTTCAAAAGAGGAATTGGAAGAAATCAGAACTTTGGCATTGGCGGCGCAGGAATATGAACAAAAAAAGTATGTTGTTGCCGCGCCCAAAACACTCGCCGGGATGATTGAGATGAGGATGTATGAGATGCGGCTTAAACAACGCGACCTTGCCAAAAAGCTTAATATCAGTGATGCCAAACTTTCGCTAATTATGAATGGCAAACAAAGGCCGGATATTGATTTTTTAAAGGCTGTTCATACCGAACTCCTTGTTGATGCTGAATTTATTTTGCAGCACGTATAGCTATTAAAAATCCTTAATTTGCAGGCATTTTCACGAACGATCGCCCCAATGAAAAAGCCATTCATAATTCTTTTCGCATTAATAATCTTCGCAAACCTCTGCACCGCACAAAAGGCCGCCCATACTTTTGTATTAGGCGACTCCACATTTTTGCTGGATAACAAACCTTTTCAGCTGATCTCGGGCGAAATGCATTGTACACGCGTGCCACGTGCTTACTGGCGCGATAGGATGCGGATGGCGAAAGCAATGGGCCTAAATACCATTGCCACCTATATTTTCTGGAATGCCGAAGAACCCGAAGAAGGCAAATATGATTTTACAGGCAATAATGATGTGGCCGAATTTGTACGGATAGCAAAAGAAGAAGGGTTATGGGTTATCATGCGCCCCAGTCCATACGCCTGCGCTGAATGGGAGTTTGGCGGCTACCCCTGGTGGTTGTTGAAGGACAAAGACCTGAAAGTGCGCAGCAAAGACCCCAAGTTTTTAAAGTATTATCATGACTATATCATGCAATTAGGCAAACAGCTTTCGCCATATTTAATAAACAATGGCGGCAATATTTTAATGGTGCAGATTGAGAATGAATATGGCTCGTATGGCGAGGATAAAGAATATTTGGATATCAACCGTAAAATATTCCAGGAAGGCGGATTTAACGGCCTGCTGTTTACCTGCGACGGGCCTTCGCAAATGCCGCGCGGTTACTTGCCCGGTTACCTGCCTGCGGTTAATGGGTTGGATAATCCAAAAGAAGTAAAAACACTGATCAATAAATACCATGATGGCAAAGGGCCATACTATATAGCCGAATGGTATCCCGGCTGGTTTGATAGCTGGGGCAGCCCGCACCAGGGCAGTAATGCTGACGATGATGCTAAAAAGCTGGATGAGGTTTTATCAGCAGGCATATCTATCAATTTGTATATGTTTCATGGCGGCACAACACGCGGCTTTATGAATGGGGCCAACATGAGCAAGCGTGAACCTTATTCGCCGCAGACATCAAGTTATGATTATGACGCCCCGCTGGATGAGGCCGGTAACCCAACAGCTAAGTTTTATAAATTCAGGGCCGTAATTGAAAAACATTTGCCTGCGGGCGAAAAATTGCCGCCTGTGCCGAAAACAAACCCAACCATTGCTATTTCCAATATCGACCTATCTGGTCATACCACCTTGTTCTGGAACTTAGGCAAACCTGTGACTGCCGAACATCCTTTGTCCTTCGAGGATTTGAACCAGGGCTATGGCTTTGTGCTATATCGAACAACATTAAAAAATGCTGTTGATGGTTTATTGAAAATTAAGGAAATGCGCGATTTTGCCACCGTTTACCTGGATGGCAAACGCATAAGCATATTGGACAGGCGATTGAAGCAGGATTCGCTGCAAATAACAAGTCCAGCAGCCAATGCTACATTGGATATTTTGGTGGAGAACAATGGGCGCATCAATTATGGCCCATACCTTACAGATAACCGCCAGGGGATCACCGAAAAAGTAACATTAAACGGCGATGAACTAACAGGTTGGAAAATGTATAAATTTCCGTTTACCGACCTGGAGGGTATCACTAAATACATTATCTCGAATAAAAATGCCGCTTCAAAACTTGTAACGCAGCCTGGCGCTAATTCATTTGTCTATCCGCCCAATATCCCAGCATTTTATAAAGGCACTTTCTTCCTGAATGCAACCGGCGATACCTACCTGGATATGCGCGGTTTTGGAAAAGGGTTTGTTTTTTTGAACGGGCATAACCTTGGTAAATACTGGCAAATAGGCCCGCAGCAAACCTTGTACATACCTGCATCGTGGCTTGTAACCGGGCTTAATGAAATTATTGTATTTGATGAACTAAAGGGCGAGCATACCCAGATAAGCGCTTTAGACCACCCGATATTAAATGAGGTGATGAGCGTAGCGCCTTAGCTTGGCTAAATTCCAACATTCCCGCTGCTGGTTTTGTGCGATCTGCAAATCCTGTTGTTAGAGGTCAATGGATAACCTTCTTCAAATCCCCAACTATCTCCCTTGTTAAAATCATAGCCCCCGCCGCCTGCAAATGTACCTGATCTAAAAACAAGCTATCAGTAAAAAAGGTTGTGTTGTAGTAATTTAAATAAAGGCCGCCATGCCTTTCAACTATCGCTTCGCATTTATTAAAATGTGCCTGTAATATTTGTTTTGCCCGGTCGGTATTTGCATATGATGCTTTAACGGGCACCTCTACAAAAATAAGCTTTACATTTTGAGCTTTAAGAGATGCGCTTAACGAAACTAATGCCGCATAGTTTGACGGCGTATATTTTGTCGGGAATATATCATGCTTATTCAATTTATCATTGTTTAAGCCTTTTTTTTTAACCCTTAATAATGCCCCACCCCAATTGTCTGCTTCCGGTGGATATTCTTGAATTTTTCTGCGGATAACGCGATAAATGGAATTATAATTTTTAAAGTAAAAAAGTTCCGGGAACTTATCTTTTATAAGATCGCTTGCGCTTGTATAGTTTAAATAGGTATCATTTTGTGGCGCTATAAAATCGCCGAATGACGAGCATAATACCACATACTTTGGATGGTATGATTTTACAAAACTGTTCAACAAAACCCTTGTATCGGTTATTTGCAGCCCCCATGATGCAAAATTGTAATAGGGCATATTAAAATTGTGTGTAATTATTTTTGAGTCCAGTTCATATAATGCTACGGACGACCCAATAGCCAGCAGTTTTACATTTTTAACATGCTGCTTTTGCACGGTCAGCATTTTTACATCAAAAAAAGTTGAATTGGTAATAACCGGGTAAAAGCCCAGCCGGAACAACACCTCAAAAAAAACAAATACCGGTATGATAAATAACAGCGTTTTTAAAATGAACTTGTTTATCGGGCGCTTCATTTAGGTTAAAATTTAAAGTAAATAAAGTCGGCATTCTTTATCGCGCTGAAAGAAAGGATGTAGCCTATCAAAGCAAAATAAATCGTAGCCCGCAAAGCAAATCCTTTAATAAAATCAATTTGCAGTGGATGCTCTTTGGCGCGTTGCAGCCATTCAGCGGCAAGCATTATAAAAATGGCGATAAGGGTAGTTATTGCATTTACCTTTTCGGTGACCTCGAAAGAGGAAAAGATGGACATTGAAAAAAGCCGCCGGTAATAATCAAAAGCCTGCGAGACACTGTCGGCACGAAAGAGAACAAAAGTGAACATCACCAGCAGGAATGTTGCGGCTATATTTAAAAATACCGATAAGGATGGAAGTAATCCATCTTTATCGGCTTTTTTCTTTTTGTTTATAGTGCCCCGCAATATTAATGGGATAAAATATAAACCATTGATAAATCCGAATAACACAAAAGTCCAGTTTGCGCCATGCCAAATGCCTATCAGCGTGAAATTTAACAGGATTGCCAGTATCAGCCCCGCTTTCCCATAATCCCTGAAATAGATACTCAATGGCGTAAATATATAATCGGTTAACCAGCTTGTTAACGAAATATGCCACCTCCGCCAAAAATCGGCGATGTTTTGTGCAAAAAATGGCGAATCAAAATTTAGGTTTATTTTAAACCCTAACAGGCTGGAAAGTCCTATTGCCATATCGGAATACCCTGAAAAATCAGCATAAACCTGGATGGTAAACAGAAAAGCGCCAAACAACAGTGAACTTGCTGGTAAGGTACTATAATGTGCGAAGATAGGATCGGCAAATGAGGCGCAATTGTCGGCAATGACAATCTTTTTGAATAGTCCCCACAAAATTTGGCGCATCCCGTCCGAGGCCTGGTTATAGTCAAATTCTCTTTTCTTTTCCAATTGTGGTATCAATGTTTTCGGGCGGTCTATCGGCCCGGAAAGTACACATGGAAAAAATGCTATGTATGAAAAAAAAACGACCCAATCATAGGTCGGCTTAATTTTACCGCTTTTAATATCAAGCAAATAGCTTAATGTTTTAAAAGTATAAAAACTTATTCCCAGGGGGAGGATGATATTGAGTGTATGAATATCCGGCTTTATATTAAATGCAGCGACGGCGCTGATAAACGATTTGATAAAGAAATTATAGTATTTAAAAAACAAAAGGCAGCCCAATCCTTGTAGCACTCCCATCCAGAGCAAAAATCTTTTATGTTGTTCATTGTTGCTTTTAGCTATCCCGATACCTAAAAAATAATTTAACAGGGAACAGCCTATCAACAGGAAAAGAAACCGCCAATCCCACCACGCATAAAACAAATAACTCCCTGCTAAAATTAAAAGGTTTTGAAGCTTGAGGTTCCGGTTAAAAACATACCAGTATAACAAAAAAAACACGATAAAAAACAGGACGAATGTTGCTGATATGAAGAGCATCGGTATGTTTAGTTTGAGTTTAGCAGTTCTATCATTCCATAACTAACATTCAAAAAAGCCACCTTCCGATTGTTAAATAATATTGCAGGCCTTGGGGGTGATATTAAAAAAGCACCCTCGTTTACAAGCCGCGCTACTTCGGCATTAATATCATCCACCTCAAAGCATAAATGGTAATAGGTGATGTTTTTTTTGATGAAGGTTTCAACCTGTTTACCCGAGATCAGCTCTAACCTTGTTCCATCTGCAAGGGTCAGTAAAACCAACTCTGCATTTTGTGCTTCATCAAAAACTTTCGGGCTTTGCCTGATAATTTTATGGATAGCAGCAATAGACGCTATTTCTTCATCGATATTCTTACAGGCGATACCAACATGATGAAATTTCATGGTGCGTTAATTTAATTTTGAGATTATTGAATCAACCATTGCGCCTACGTTGTCCCAACTTTGTATCTCCTTTGACGTAAACCTTATTTTAAACAGTTTTTCAATGGCCACCACCAATTGAATATGGTTTAATGAATCCCATTCGTCCACATCATTTGCTGTTGTTACGTAATTTAAAATGATGTTATCATCGTCCATCACGTCGATAAAAACATCGTTTACTTTTTTTAGTATTTCGGGTCTATCCATGTTTAATTTATTCAATTATTGCTATACATCTGCTTTCTTAATAAACGCCGCATACAATACAGCTATCTTATATTTTTCGGCTTTTTCGGGTGAAACCTCCTCCGATAAAAAGGCCCTTTCGCCTATAATTTGAAAACCTGCCTGCCGTACAATTTTTCGTATTTCTTCCACATTATTAAAAAGGTAAATATGGTCGATAGCCGGGGCATTTGTTGGGGTAGTGAAAAACAGTGTGCCATTTTCGCTAAGCAGGCTATTTAGCTTACTTAAAAGTTTTAACGGGTCTTCAACATGTTCCAACACCTCGCCAAGGGTGATAAAATCGAACTTTTCTTCATTATCAAAATCAAAAATATCCCTCAAATTAAAGGCAATTCGACTATTATTTGTGAAATGTTTTGCAAGTGTTATCGATGTTTCACTTATATCTACCACGGTGAATGAAGCTTCATCGTCCAGTATCTCCAATGACTTTGAAAGATAGAGTCCATGCCCCACGCCAACTTCAAGATAGCTTTTGGTTGTATTTATATACTGCGGCAACGTGTTGATAAAATAATCAAATACCTGGTAATGATGTTTCCATAAAAACTGCGATAAAATGAGGCCATGCATATAATAAGCCATGGTTTCGGGACTGGCATACACGCGGGCATTTACCTCGTCAAACGTGCTGCTGCTATATTTCCCGGTGCGTAAAAATTCGAGGGTTTCTGCATTTACATCGGCTATCATTTTTAAATAACAGTCGATAGCATAATCCAGTGTTTTATTTTCGGCGTGCAATAGCTGTATATATTTCTCAAAAAATGCACCGGCCAACTCATTATACTTGTCATCAAAAAACTCCATACTTTTTCTGAGTTTTTTGCTGTGGATAGGGTTAAGCGCTTCTATCCGCTCACAGATATAATTTACAGGTTCTATCATAACTTCTGGGTAATAAAGCATTGCTTAGGCTCGTAAGTGTTGGTATTTAATATCCAAAAGGCATCTTTTTCAAAAAAACCCAGGCTACTGTAATGGTCCTTCACGATCCCGTTCTTTGGTGTTGGCACGTATTCACCTTTTAAAGTTGCAAAACCACTTTCCTTAGCAAAATTGGCGATAGTATTCAGTACAAAATTTTCCATGCCCCGCTTTAATACCCTGCAACTCATCAGCCAGGTATCGATAAAAAGGGTTTCATTATCTTCCTTTTGCAGGATGACCACAGCTATTAAACCGTTATCCCCGAATTTATCTGAAAGGGTAAAAGTGAAGCTGTAATGGCAGCCCTTGGATGCGAGTTTTTCAATATCAGCATCAGTATAGCGGACGGTCCTTAGGTTAAACTGGTTCGACCGTTGTGTTAGCTGCGCAACCCGCGGCGTGTTGAACCGGTTAAGTGGCTCAACCCTCAAAACCATATCCAGGCTTGCTAAAAAGGCATCTTCATTGATGTAGGCTTGCTGCTCAATATTTCGCTTAGCTGCTATTTGATACTGCTTTGTCCGTTCTGTATCTTCATTCGAGAATGATGCTATTTCAAACAGGTTTAATGTATATAAATATTCAAGGTAATCGGCAGGGTCTTCAGGCAACTCGGGTATGGTTAGTTCCGGGATGTGTTCCCTTACTATATTTCTTTCAAAAGGACTGTCATCCAAATAAACCATCGCATCGAAACCTATATTAAGCGTATTTTGAATTTTGCGGATATTATCGACCTTATTATCCCAATTGGCTGTAAATACTGCTATATCACCAAGGTGCAACACCATATCGGGATGATTTTCGAAAGGCTCCTTTGCAATCGCTTCTGTATTCTTGCTGCAAACGGCCAGTATGATCCCCCGGTTTTTTAATTTTTTAAGCCAGTATTGAAATTCAGTAAATGCTTTCCCGATGCCTAATGTGCCAAGCTGGATATTTTCTAACCCGTCATCGCCAATAACACCGCCCCAGATGGTATTATCAAGATCGAATACAATGCATTTTTTAAACTTCCCATACATTGCGCTGATAATATCAACCGTTCTTAAAGCTACCTGGGGTAAAATATCTATGCTTAAAACCATTTCTGTATTGATATACACAGAAGGTTGAAAAACAGTTGCTTTGCCCACCTGGTTTTGGATAGCGGATAGATCGCAAATGTAAAAATTGGGGCTTTTCACAGCATACAGCATCAATTCGTAATTGAGCTTACGTAGCTGAAAAATAAATGAAGACGGCGTTTTATTTGCGAAGCTGCCAAATACACCCTCGTCAATTTCGGAGAAATTGTAGCAGATGATCTTTGCATTTAATTTCGTGTTTATAGCAATGCAAAGATTATTAATTAATTCCATTTGCTTTTCAGCAAGCGTATCATATTCCCCGTGTTTTAACTTGTTGTATTTTTCAAGCAGCTTGTGCGAGGATTGAAACAGGATAATTACTTCGGGTTTGTATTCGTATAACTCAGAGTCCGCATCAAAAACCTGTCGTTCCAACTGGTTAAAATCAGCTTCAAAAATTTGCAGGTTAATTCCCTCATCAAACCCTGTTCCCCTTAAGGCAACGGAAAGAAATTGTGTTGCAGTATCGCCCAATAAAGCAACTTTAACAGGCGCCAGGCCCGAAAAATCGTTTTTTAAGTTTTTCTTTAATTGGGAAAAAAGCTTCATGCTTATAAATCCTGGAATAAACCTGTTATAAAACCATACGGAATAAACCGGGCTGCCGTTGCCCGCACAATTCAACACAAAGTATTGAAAGCACTAAAAAATTGATCTATTTTTAAAAACACAATGTAAAACCAGTTATTTTTTTATTTTTGATTGCTTGAATTTATCCATTGTAAATACTTATGTTTTCGTACGGCAGCTATTATTATATCATCGTTGGCTTACAAATATTTTGTGGCATACACAGCTACCGCAGGGGGACACTCAACAGGTGGATATTCCTGATCATTTTTTTGCCGGTTATCGGGAGCATAATTTATTTATATAGTGAAGTGCTTTCGAACAGGAACAGGAGTAGTTTTAAGGTAATGAACAAACCGGGCATTGATGTTGGCGCAGTACTTAACCCCGGCGGAAGAATAAAAAAACTGGAAGAAGAATTGCGCTTTACCGATACCTTTGCCAACAGGATAAAACTTGCAGACGCCTACCTTGCAGCCGGTTCTACCGATAAGGCTATTGATTTATACAAGGCCAGCCTCACAGGCGCCTTTGCCGAAAATGAGCATGTTATGATGCAGCTTATAGTTGCCTATTTTGCACAACAACGGTATGACGAGGTGATCCCTTTAGCCAAAAAACTTTACAAATTGCCGCAATTTACCCGCTCAAAAGCGCACCTGCTTTATGCTTTATCGCTCGAAAATTTAGGAAACATTGAGCAGGCCGAAACCGAGTTTAAAGCCATGAAAGGCCGCTACTCGTATTTTGAACAACGCTACCAATACGGGCTTTTTTTGATGCGGCAGGAAAAGTATGACGATGCCTCGAAAATATTTACAGATATGCTCGACGAGGAACCGCATCTTGGCAATATTGAAAAAAGAAGCAACCGCGAATGGTTTGCTAAAGCAAAAGACGAGTTAAGGAACATACCGGCCTAAACCTTACCAAGGTAAATCTCCGTTTGGTAATGAAAGCTCACCTTGCCACCGTCACTATACCGGGCAAAAATATCCTTCAATAGCTCTTTAAATTTTTCGCCATCCGCTGTACCTTCTGGGGGCACGTATGATGACGAAAACGCCCGGCCCAAAAGGCCAGCCTCATCAAACACTTGCACGTTGGGGAATTTCACAGCTTTGTAAATCCCGTCCTTAAAAAATGCTTTGAAATCAAAATCGCTGATATTGCGGTGGTTAACCTTGTTGTAGTCTATAGAGTCCTGCTTTAAAATACTTTCATAAGCTATCGAAAATTCGTCAGCATCAGCAAGCCGGTTATTCCAGATGAGCGCCGCGTGGCCGTCTTCTTTTAGTATTCTTCTAAATTCTGCCTGTGTTTTTTCATTATTGAACCAATGGAATGCCTGGGCGCAAACTATTAAATCAATACTGTTTGCAAGTAGGGTTGTGGCTTCGGCGCTACCATTAATAGGATTAAAGTTTTTATTGGCGCCAAGCTGTTGTTCAGCGGCCTGCTGCATGTCTTCATTAGGTTCAACTGCGTAAACTTTGTAACCTTCATCCAGCAACAGCTTGGTAAAAATGCCGGTGCCTGAGCCAATATCGGCTATAACTAAAGCGCTCGTTAACTTACATTCACTTTGCAGGTAAGCAATTACTTCATTCGGGTACCCGGGACGGTATTTTACATAATTATCAACCCTGTCTGAAAATCTTTTGGTGGGATCGGAAATCATATTATAAAAAATTGGGGTAGTTTACAGGCAAAGTTTAAAGACGCAAGTATTGCGTCTCTACGTTTTTCAGCCAACTACACACTTATAAAAAACGCAGCTTCAAAAACATGGCCGGGTTTTAACTGCTGTATATCTTCCTTTTGGCTTATATCAACATGCTTGCCGGCAGTATCGGCACAACCAAGCCATGGCTCAATGCAAACAAAATCGCCGCCGCCTTTTGCCCATATGCCCAGGTAATTAAAATGCGGAAATTCAACAGACAGCGACCTATCGTGTCTATCGCTTTTTATGCAAACCTCCCTCGATTTTAAATTTTTAAATACCAATGCATCAGCATCAAATAAGTGCCTTGTTAAATATAATTTGTTACCCGGTGAAGGTACCGGGTGCATTTCGCCACTGAAAAACCCTTCGGGGGATAATAGGTGGGTCTCTAACTTTTCTTCTGTTTCAAATTCGATATAATAATCCTCATAATTCTCACCGGGACCGAACGGCACGTTAAAAGCCGGGTGTCCGCCTACCGAAAAATAAATGGTTTTATTATCATGACTAATCAGTTTATAGGTTAACCGGACAGCGTTTTCTATCAGGGTATATAAAACCTGGAAATCAAACTTATAGGGATAAACATGCAGCGTTTTTTCGGAATTTGGCAGTGAATAGGTTACATGTACCTCATCGTTCTCCAGTAAAATAAATTCGGAGTTACGTGCAAAGCCATGCCTGGCCATGGGATAAGTTTTTCCATCAACCAATAGCTCGTCATTAATAAGCCCACCCACTATAGGGAACAGGTTTGGCGCATGCCAGTTCCAAATTTTGGCGCTGTCCTGCCAAAGGTGTTCGGTTTGCGTTGCTTTATTGAAAATTGAAGATAGCTGTGCCCCTTTTGCGTCGATCTCAACTCTTAAAAACTCATTTTCTAATACGGCCATGGGTAGTGATGTGATAGCAATTAAACTCCCGAAATTAAGAATTTGTTTTTAAAGTTGATGTTCCGATTAAACTGTGCCTGTTGGGTTTTAACCACAAAGGGCACAATGGATTTCACAAAGGACACAGAGATTTATATAAAGTAATTAATATCTTTTTATTTTTCAACTCCCCTTTAGGGGCCGGGGGGCTAATCATTATCTTTCTTCTTTTCCAATATCACAAACGCGCTGCGTTTTGGGGCAGGCAATGCGGCGTTTTCGCCTTTTACATATTTCCATATCACCTCATTTAATATAAGATCCGGCACAGCATCTTCTTTTGCAAGATTGAATGATTGCGATAGTTTACTGCTTCTATTGTCGGCGATATTTCGTTGCTCAAGATCCACCTGGGCGGGTTTCGCTACATAAGGCGATAGATCCGGCTTATCGGTAAAGCATTCATAAAGCGGCAAGGCAGCAGCATCGTATTGGCTCATTGGCGGCAGACCGAGTATCAATTCAATGGTACGCAACACACCCGATGTTGAATACATATTGTGCATTACCGCATGTCGCTTTACATACCCCCCGGCAACAAATACCGGCGAACGGTGCGCATCGACATGATCAGGCCCGTTTTGGGCATCATCCTCTAAAATAAATACTACGGATTCCTTCCAGATGCTACTTTTTGAAAGGTGTTCTACAAAGCGCCCTATGCCCTGGTCGTTATCGGCAACTGCCGCAATGGGCGATATGGCGCCTTTATGTTGCCCGCTGGTATGGTCGTTACTTATCCGCACCGAATTAAAATGCGGCACAGCGTTTATGCTCAGCAGCGAATCAAAATCATGCTCCCATACGGCCTCGCGTTTTATATCTTTTATATTGAGGTCGAAACCTGGTGACTGTACGCAGTAATGCCCCTGTAACGATTTGATGTTCGGTTTATAATCATCGGCGAATTCGCCGTAGGTGCGGTAGCTAACGCCTGCCCTTTTGCAATAGTCCCAAATGTAGCCATCGCGCGGGTCGCCTGCTTTGCGGGTGCCTTCTGAATCATAATTACCACCGCGACCGCCGTAGCTGGTTGGCCATGTTTTCTCAATAAAATCGGTGGCATAAGCAGCCGTGCTCCAGTTATGGCCATCGGCACTTACCTCGGCATCTACATAAAAATTATCCAACAAAATAAATTCATTGGCTAAGGCATGATGGTTCGGCGTAACCTTATCGCCAAAGATACATAACGAAGTATCACCATTGCCCTGGGGCATATCACCTAACACCTGGTCGTACGTCCGATTTTCTTTAATAATGTAAAACACATACTTTATGGGCGATTTTTCGCCGCGCCTGCGCGGGATAGGGTTGCCAGCCTCGCCTGCCGCCGTAGCTGTTACTTTTGTGTTAAAAGGCGTGTTCGCATAAACCTGTTTGGTATAAACTTTAAGCTTTTCGGGTTGCGGCGCGTCAATAAACGATAGCGTGCCTTTAAATAAGCCCCCGATATATTGTTCCCTACTGTTAACAGCCCCTTTTTTATAGCCGCTATTATCGGCTTTTCTAACAGGTTGGGGTCCCCGCGGGTTTGCCATACTTGTAAAG
The DNA here is from genome assembly GCA_013288235.1 of Bacteroidota bacterium. GTDB lineage: Bacteria > Bacteroidota > Bacteroidia > Sphingobacteriales > Sphingobacteriaceae > Mucilaginibacter. The sequence continues at coordinate 23,228 of JABDCF010000009.1, forward strand.
CCTTTGCCATTGGCCACCAATATTTTATTGCCCAGCGTACGCACATAAGTTGGGTACCAGCCAACCGGGATAAAGCCCATGCTGTGGCTGTTGCCCGGCTTGCTTACATCAAAAACCGCAAGGCAATTATTATCGGCATTGGCAATGTAAAGCGTTTTTTGATCGGGTGATAACGCCAGCCCATTGGTGGTTGAACCAGTTAGTTTGGTGGGATAAAGCGTGGTTGAAATAACCTCGATAGTTTTATAGCTGGCGGTATTGATCACCGAAACCGAGTTGTCATTTGCGTTAGCGACAAACAAAATGCTTCCTTTTTTATTCAGCAACAATTCATTAGGATGGCTGCCTGCTTTAATGCTGCTGATAGTGCCGGTAGCTGTATTATAACAAGCCACCTGTTCGCCACCCCAGATGGAGATGTACAACATTTTTTCATCGGGCGACAGTATGCAGCTATAAGCCTCGGCTGCTAACTTAACCTGTTTTAAAACTTTGCGGGTGGTAGGGTCAATCACATATAGACTGCTGTCTTCCTTGGTGACAGTATATAACCGCGTGTTGCTTTTGTTAACAGCAATGCCTGTTGTACATATCTTGTTCTTTGGCCAGGGCATACCAAGTTTTATAGTATCGGCATGGCCGATCTTATCGTTATCGATATGAAAAGCCATTATCCAGTTGTCATTCCCGCCCGATGCATACAGCATTTTTTCATCCCGGCTAAAGGCCAGGCCATACCATGCTTTGCCGACTATCTTCTCGTCAAGCTGTTTTTCATTTTTAGGGTCGATGAGTTGGATGGATTGTGTGCTTTCACCGTTATTGGTAACCGCCATTAACCTGCCCGATGCAGATATTTGCATATTTAGTGGCAGATCGCCCAATGGCAATCCCCGCCCTGCGGGGCTAAGTTTCCAACCGTTGGGTAATAGTACCTGGTTGGTTTTTTCAATTTTGCCTGGCGTTTGGGCGAAGGTTGCTGTTACAAGGCAGATGGTAGCAGCGAATAGTAGCAGTTTTAGTTTCATGGCTGGTAAAATGGTTAGTCAAAAGTAATGAATGCTTTTGAGGGATATAACGACTTAACAGAAAGTTAATGTAACGTTTTTGAATGTTTGTTTTTTGACCTGTTATTTAAATAAGTATTTTTAAGTCAATTATTTAAACCGTTTTGTAATGACCGTAGACGAAGTTATGGCCGAATTGCAATCGCACGGAAGCGAAAGCATCAAGAAAATACTGTTAAAACATGGTGTTAAGGAACCGTTTTTTGGCGTAAAAGTTGAGTATTTAAAAACCATCCAAAAAAAAGCAAAAAAGGATTATCCTTTGGCCAAGGGATTGTATGCCACAGGCAATGCAGATGCTATGTACCTGGCAGGCCTGATCACCGATGATGGCAAGATGACCAAAGCCGACCTGCAAACATGGGTGGAGCAGGCAGTATCCACCAATATCAACGAATATACCGTCCCATGGGTAGCGACCGAAAGCAATTATGGTTTTGAACTGGGCTTGGAATGGATAGATAGCCCCCAGGAACACATAGCGGCCGCAGGGTGGAGCACCCTGGCTAACCTGGCCACCCTAAAGGCGGATAGTGACCTTGACATTCCCGCTTACCGGGCACTGCTGCAACGGGTGGTTAAAGACATCCATACCGCACCCAACCGGGTGACGGCGAGGATGAATATTTTTGTGATAACTGTTGGCTCGTACGTTGCGCCCCTAACCGAAGATGCAAAGGCCGCCGCCAATAAAATAGGGGCAGTTTATGTCAATACCGAAGGCACCGCCTGCAAAGTGCCCGACGCCATTGAATATATCAACAAAGCAATTACCCGCGGGACGCTTGGTAAAAAGAAGAAGACGGTGAAGTGTTGAGGTCGGTGGGTTGCCCATACAACCACGGGTGATAAACCCGGAGGTGCGGGACGGAATATTTAATATGCTACTGACAAATTCAGATGTCCGCCTAATCCTTCTCTAACAATACGCATTAATGTCGACAGCCGTATATCACTTGCATTATTTTCAATTCTTGAAATATATGATTTTGTTGTTCCGCATTTAGCGGCAAGTTGTTCCTGGGTCATATTTTGCTGTTCTCGCAATTCCTGTATAAAAACCCCTAATTTGAAAGCCTCGAAACCTTGTTCGTAATTTTCCCTGGTTTCAGTACCACTTTTGCCATATTGCTCATCAAGATGGTCGGCGTAAGAAGTTAAATTACTGTTTGTTTGATTTTTCATCGAAATATTCTTTTTTTATTTTTTTTGCAGCTACTATTTCATTCTTTGGGGTTTTTTGAGTCTTCTTTTGAAATCCGTTGACTAAAATCACAAGTTGTCCATCATCAAAAAAACAAAAAACACGAAAAATATTACCACCAACCTCTACCCTGACTTCATAAATGCCGTCCTCTAAGTGTTTAAAAAACTTGCCGGGCACACGTTCCATTGTTGCAATGATCCCTAAAGTCCAGTTGAACTTTAATTGAACGGATGCCGTAAGGGTATTAAAAAAATCAAGGTAGTACCGTTTATAATAAACGATATTCCGTTTAAAGTCATGCGCCACAACACAAAGTTAGCTAATTAGATAACAACAGCAATAGATTGCCTGAATATTATTTATATAGTTTATCACTGATTAGCGAAGCACAAGGATTTAATGCTTTTGGCCTGCGCGTAATAATAACTATATGCGATGGGCCGCCGACTTTTTCGCAGTTGAAAACTGCTGCCATGCGCGTACCACGAGCTGTAAGCTCGCGGCAGCGGGCACAAAAAAGCGGACAACCTTACGGTTATCCGCCCACCCAGGTTTTGGCCCCAAGAACCGGGTTAGCCCCGATGCCGATACTGCAATCGGGAAGGAGTTTTCAACTAACAGCTATTTAAAATCCAAATCACCCACATACACTGCTCCATCCGATCCTTTTTTCATTTGCAGTACTATGATCTCTTTCTTTTCCTGCGGGGTGCCGTAGTGGGTAAACATTTCGGCCATAATGGTGGTTGGGCCGGCAATAGTAGCCTGCCTGTCGCCGTAATAGTTTATTTCTATTTTGTAGGTACCTTTAATAGCATTTTTCAATAGAAATTGTTCCGGGCCGAAGCCTTGTGTCATATCATGCGAGATACGGCCGCCAATGGCGGTGCGGTTATGGCTGTAGTAGCATTTCTCGTTATTAGGGTCGGTTACCCACAGGTCGATATCAGTATTATTCATGTTCCAGTCCATTACAACGCGTATATCGACCGGCAGCGATTTAATAACTGTTTTGGGGATGGCCGAAACATCAAGCTTATGCTTGTTTAAAGCTATAATGCGGTTTATTTCTGGTAAAAATATTTCCTGTATGCCATCATACAGATCGTCGGCATCGGGGGTATAGCTTTTGGTCATTGCGGTATAAAGTACATCAAGCGCTTTTTGATGTTCGCCTGCGTCTTCAAGCGCAAGGCCGTAATCGCGGAAACTTTGCGGATCAAGCGGGCGCAGCTCGGTTATCTTTTTAAATGCGAATAGTTCGCCCTCAACATCGCCCAGCTGTTTTAATTTGTAGGCCAGCATTTTGTAAAGTTCATAACTGCCCAGGTCAAGTTCGGCCAGGTTGCTTAATATACGCAAGCCCAATTCGGTGTTGCCTGTTTTTATAAAATATCCGGCAACATCGAAATAATAAACCGGGTTGCTGCTAAACGACTGCCTTAACTCCAGGTACTTTTGATATTGGGATGCCTTATCGGTTTTTTGTATAGTTTTTAAATAGTCGGGATCGGCGTGCTGGTAAGTGACATTGATACCGCCATTCTGGGTTGGATGGTTGGCGTTCGTGGTATTGCCCCGTTTAGTTGTAATAAGTACGGCCCCATTTGATGCCTCAGATCCATAAAGGGCCGCCGCGCTTCCATCTTTTAACACACTTATATCGGCTATATCGTTTGGGTTAATAGTGGATAGAGTTGTACCCGGCATGGGGACACCGTCAACTACGATAAGGGCTTCTTTATCCGCTGCTAACGAGCGATTGCCCCTAAGAACAATGCTTACGTTAGGGTCAACACCGTTATCGAGGGAATAAACCGCAACACCGCCAACTTTAGCATTTAAACCGTTGGCAACAGCGGGTGCCGCTGGCATTGTAATTTCTTGGGCGGATACTTTTGCTGTTGAGTTAGTTGCACTGCCAACAACAGACGCCTTTCTAACGACGACTGGTGCGTCAGACCTCACGACCGAAACACCTGCTGCCTGGCCTTGTAATGGTTGCTCGGATCTTGCAGGCTGAACCGCGGCAGCATCGCTAACGGTTACAGTAGTTACGGAACCTGTAACATCCCTTCTCCTTTGGGTGGTATAACCTGTAACCACTACTTCCCCCAATTGATTTGATGCCGGAATCAAAACAATATCAATGGCACTCTTATTCCTGGTACTAATTTCCTGCGTTTCATATCCTATAAAGGATGCCTGGATAGTTGCCCCTTTTTGTACGCTTAGGGTATATCTGCCGGCGGCACTGGTTTGCGTACCAATATTCGAGCCTTTCATCTTTATAGTAACACCTGGAATTGGCAGACCGTCCTCTTTAGCGGTAACTGTGCCTGTAATTGTATGATGCTGATCATTCGGCGCCCCACTGTATTGATGCAATTGCGTGCCACTATAGGCAGGAACAGGCTGTTCGGAATGGACGCGGACATGGGTATTCTCTTTAGGTTTAACTGGTTCTTTAGCCACATTCAAATCAGCGCCCCACCAGTTAGACAATTCTGCCTGCATATTTTCGGATGCTGTCAGGTTTTCCCTCAGCGGCGCTGGATTATTATTCGCCCTTTGTTTCATAATGGCATCAAACTGTTCGCGCAATTCCGCCGGTGGCTCAATATCATAAGTGATATAATCATTTACCGATTCAAGTACAATCAGCGAAGTATTGCGGGTAACAATGCCAAAGCGTTTGCCTAATGATTCAATATCCTGCCGGTTGGCGTCGTAGTTAATATCCAGCTCGCTTATTTTTTTCTGCGCCCAAAGTTTGGCCACGTCAACATCATCAACCGCGTCTTTGGCAAGGTCGAGTGTTACTTCCTTTTCATAACTCACCTTATTGCCATAGCCATATTGTAATGTAATGGTTTGATTTGGGTCACGGGTGATACCGGCTATTGAGAATGCGCCACCCACAGCAACAGGCAACGAAGGATAATTTTCTTCGACGGTCGCCCCTGCTTTTATCCCCAAAAACCGCAGTGGTTGGGTAGTTAAAGCAGCTAAGGCCTTAATGCTGTCGGTGGTGGTCAGGTCTATAAGTTCGCCGCCTGTTTTCAGGGAGATGAGTTTTAAATTGCTGTAATCTGCCGATGCTGATGAATTGATGCAGTAAACAGGTTTATTAACCAGCTTTATCGTTTTTTCGCCAAAGGTTTGACGACCATCGCTCATTAATAAAAATTCGTCTGCCGGGTATTTCGACAGATCTATCTTACCAAAATCAGTGGCGCCATCATAAATGGTATGTTCCAGCGCGTTTTTAAGTTCGGCCCAGTTGCCATTGCTGATGGTATATGTTTTGGTATTGATAATGGTATTGCTAAAGGTCACCAGGGTAATTGCCGCATTGTTTACCTTTTTAAAATAAGCATCCAATACGGCAAATTCCTTTTTGGTATCGCGGGCGGCTCCACTTAACGAAGCATCCCACAATAAACCAATACTATGCGGCATGGGTTTACCTGCTGTTTGCGATAACAATGTTGTATTGATAAAATAATAATATTTATTCCCTTGCTCCTGTATCATTACCTCGGCCGCATTCAGCGGCTTGGGTATTAAAAACGAGATGGGGTGGTTAGGTGTATAATTACTTTTTTCGACAGCGGCTATATAAGCATTTTGATGACTGTCAAACTTTAAGTTATCGCTGTTTGAGCTATCCGCAACCGGTGCAGTTAGGCTTTGGATAACTGACGCATTAAGCGAAAATTTTTCAACGGTGTCTTTTACATTAAGTGGTAGGGTAAACTTAAGCTTGCCGTTTCCAGCCAGTGGTATCTCTTCCTCATAACCTATAATTACGGTTCGTGTACCATGTGGGTTGATAGGATATATACGGGTACGGAAAGTATTTCCCTCTACTTTTTCCAGCAGGCCAGGATCGATGCGCCTTCGCTCAACCGATTCAAATACTGCGGTGCCTTTTCCCCTGCCAACCGGGACAGCTTCGCGCATCCTGCCATTAATATCCAAAGCATAGCGGCTTACACTGATACCATCTTTAAGCGGGAATACCAGTGTACCTTCCAATATCCGCCCAGTGGAATTGTAAAAAGTCATTTGCCATGTGGTGCGGCTGATGTTGCCATAAATAGCAACATCAATTTTTAGTTGCTGCAACTTTACGCCATTATTGCTTTTGCCATCAACGGTAAGCTGCGGGCTTTGTGCAAAGGCGGCGGGTACCTGCAATGCGATGAGTACAAGTACCGATAAAAGGAAAGAGTTTAGTTTTTTCATGGATCGCTAATTTTCCTACAGGATGCAGGTAAGAAAGCGATTCCATAAATTAAATAGAAAAATAAATGCTTTGCTATTTAACTTTTCGTTTGGGCATGCTCCTTCATGGATGTCCTCGCGGCAAGCAAAGCCAAAAAAGTTATAGCCGCAACTATCGACAGATAATAACCAACATACGGCAGGCCGTAGTGGCTTGCAAGTTTGGTGGCCAGTAAAGGCGTTAATGAGGCCCCCAATATACCTGCTAATGTAAAGGACAATGATGCCCCGGTGTAACGGACAGATGCCGGAAATATCTCCGCAAGTGCTGTACCTAACGGGCCGTAAGTTAAGCCCATTAAAAACATCCCGAGTACCAGGAAGCCAACCGTCATTCCCCAGTTACCGGCGACGAATAACGGCGAAAAAAACAAACCAAAGATAAAAATGCCTATGGTGGCGATAATCAGTATCTTGCTGCGGCCATACTTGTCGGCCAGGATAGCAGAGAGCGGAATTCCCAAACCAAAAAACACATCTGCTATCATTTCACCAATAAGAAAGCTTGTTCGCGAATAATGTAAAGCCTTTGTGCCCCAGTCGAGGGTAAAAACCGTGAGTAAGTAAAATAATAAAAAAGTGGTAACCGTGGCAAAAGTGCCAAGGATAAGCACTTTTGTATGCCTGGCAAACACGTTAGCAATAGGAATTTTCACCCGTTCTTTTTTTTCGATCACCTTTAAAAAGTCTGGCGTTTCGGTTATTTTCAGGCGGACATATAAACCAACCCAAACCAAAATAGCACTGGCAATAAATGGAATCCGCCAGCCATAACTAAAAAATTGCTGGTCGGTCATGGTTTTACTGAGAACAAGAAACGTTGCGGTTGAAATTAATAACCCTATCGGCGCGCCCAGTTGGGGGAACATGCCGTACCATGCTTTTTTGCCGGCGGGCGCGTTTTCTGTAGCCAGCAATACTGCGCCGCCCCATTCGCCGCCCAGTCCCAGGCCCTGCCCAAAGCGGAACAGCGCCAATAGAATTGGGGCTGCAATCCCGATAGAATGGTAGGTAGGCAACAAACCAATGGCAACGGTTGAAGGCCCCATAGTCATTAACGCTGCCACCAGTGTAGCCTTACGGCCTTTACGGTCGCCAAAGTGCCCAAATAAAGCGGCCCCTAATGGCCTTGCAAAAAAGGCCAAAGCAAAAGTTGCTAAAGATGCTAAGGTGGCAGAAGCAGGATCGGCGGCCGGAAAAAACAGCTTCGGAAATACCAGCACCGCAGCTGTAGCGTAGATATAGAAATCAAAAAATTCTATAGTGGTGCCGATTAGGCTGGCTATAAGTATCGTACGTGCTGAATTTCCCGTGCTGCTTGTTTTACTCATTATGATCTTTTTTAATTGTGATAAAAATCAACCCAAACATATCATATTCCTGCGAATAATACTCAAGCCAATAAAAAAGGTATTAAAGCTGGCGCGTTTACATAAAGACCTTTCCGAAATCCAAATTAAGACTCAAGACTTCGGACTTTCGACTTTAGACTTCAAACTCAACCAATATATTCCCAGGCACTTTGGTAACCACCCAATTGTTCGGCATAGTTGATCACGTCGGCATAAAAGGGCAACCGGCTAAGGGTGGCGCTATCGCCGATGATCACAAGTTTTTTTCGTGCCCTCGTCATGGCCACGTTCATGCGGCGGATGTCCGACAGGAAGCCAATAATCCCCTCGGGATTGCTCCGGGTTAAGCTGATGAGTACGATATCACGTTCCTGGCCCTGGAAACTATCGATGGTATTTACTGAAATATTGTTACTGTATGGATGTAGGGCCGACGTATTGATCATTTGCTCCTTCAGCAAACGGACTTGTTCGCTGTATGGAGAAATTACCGCTACGGATGGAAAATCACTTGAAGGATCGTTTTCTACAACTATTTTCGCCAGGTTTTCAAGATAACGGAAAAGAAAAGCCGCTTCTTCAGGGTTAGCCACACTGGTCCCGGCAGGCTTTTCATCAAACGCACACCCGGCGGTATCAATAAACAACATAGGCTTATCGCCCGGAAAAAGCAAACGACTGGCTACCGATTGGTGCGCTTTAAGTTCATTACCATAAAACACTGCCGAAGAATAGCCCATAATAGCATCGTTCATCCGGTATTGTTCGTCCAGCAGGGTAACGGCTTCGGGATACAGGGCAATGCATTTTTCGATGAGCGTAGTACTTAAGCCTTTGCGCGCCGCCTCGGTTGATTTTATAGTTGGCGATAGCTGGCAGTGGTCGCCGGCAAGGATCACTTTTTGAGCTTTCAGGATAGGGATCCAGCAGGCGGGCTCCAATGCCTGCCCGGCCTCATCAATAAATACCGTATTGAATTGAAGATTGCGGATGGTATAGTGATTGGCCCCGGCAAGCGTAGCCGTAATCACCTGCGCTTTTGTTACCAGGTCATTTATAATAAACTCCTCTGTTTTGGCCACTTCCTTCATAATCTTGTTGGCCTCATCAAACAGGGCTTTACGCTGGTCGCGTTCGGCTTTGCCAAAACTGCGCTTGTATTTGTGGCCCATATTTTTGAATTCGGCGGCCTGCTTTTTTAGTCGTTTGCTCTCCTTCATATAAGGGTGAAGCGCCATCTGGCTATCAAGCGTAAGGTCCATAAGTTTATCTGAAACCCTAACCGGGTTACCGATCCTTATGACGTTTAGCCCCTGCTGTGACAGCTTTTCGCTCAACAGGTCCACAGCTGTATTACTTGGCGCTACCACCAAAACCTGTTGTTTTTGTAGTTTCACTACCTGGCTGATAGCCTGCACCAACGTGGTTGTTTTACCTGTACCGGGAGGCCCATGCACAATGGCAAGGTCCTGCGCCGAGATGATCTTTGCCACTGCCGCCTGCTGAGAAGTATTTAAGCCTGCTGCGGGCAGCGCTATGCTTTCAGGAAAAAATAAAGGGCTTTTTTTACCAGTTAGTATCTGCACCAGGCGATCATCAACCGCGTTTTCTGAAAGTTTAGCCGCCTGTTTTAACGCGCCAAACATTTCATCATAATTATTATTGTCGAACAAAAGCTCAATACCCAGTTTACCATCCCGGCACCAATCCGGCAGTTCTTCGGTGAAGATATTGATCTTGACACGGTCGCCACTCAGGTACGAGATAACGCCTTCAACACGATTATTTTTGGGATCGTGATTGGAAAATAATACTGCCGGGCTGCCAAACCGAAATTGGTGCAGCACATCCAGGTTGGTCTTTCTTTCAGCCTCTACATTCAGATAATCACCACGGCTGGGTTCAGTGCCCGTGATTGCTATGGGATACCAGGCCAGCCCGGCAGCCCGCCTGTCGGTTACCGAAGTTGACGAAACCTGTTTTAAATATGCCTCGCGGTCTTCTGTTTGTTCAATTTTTAGCAGCTCCGCCAGGTTTTTGAAATAGTCCATTCGCGCAAAGGTAAGGAATGGCGGCTGGGAAGAAAATATTGAAATTATTTGCTCCGGCCCATTTACCGATCAATCACTAATAATTGAAAATTTAAACCCTTGTATTTGCCCTATTTATTTGTGGTTTACACTCCAGCCCGGCAATTAAGATGTTTTCAATTGTTCGTCCAGTTTTATATTAATAGAAGTTGGCTTATATCCTTCGCGGACACGCTGCGCACCCATCTTGTCATAAAATTCTTCATTATCCGGCTGCCAGGTGGCAAGCCCGTCAACATAGCGGTTGTACATACAAAATGCGGCGGCAATCAGTACGGTATCGTGTATCTCAATATCCGTAGCGCCTTCCCCTCTGGCATTTTCAATATCTTCCGTTGTCACATTCTTTCCGCCGGATTGTACCTTAGCCGCAATTTTTAACAACGCTTTCAGCTTATCGCTGATAGGCGCCGCTTCCGGATCAGCCAATACCTGCTTCACCAGCGAAAGTTCGCTATCCAACTGGTGCTTTGCTATGGCGCTATGGGAGCGGGTGCAAAAATTACAGGTATTCAGGCTGGAAACATAGGAAGCAATCAGCTCGCGCTCACCGGCACTAAGCGTTGGATGCGGATTATGTAATAAAACCTGGGCCAGGTCGCAAAGCGGGGCCGCAGTTTCGGGACGGAACACAAACAGGCTCCTGATGCCCGGATATTCCTTTGGTAAATCAATATGTGGCATATTTTTAAGTTTATTTGGTTGATTAGGTTAGAATGAGTTGATTAAGTTAGATTGAGTTGAATGGGTTGATTAAGTTTAGACATAGTTTAACTACTCACCTAATAAACTCAATCAACTATTTATAAACACTTGACTGGTATCCTTCCAAAGCGCCTTGAGGCGCCCTGTTAATATAGAACTGGCGGTCTTCCGGCGCCCAGGTGGCCAAACCATCTACGTAACGGTTAAACATACAAAACGCCGCGGCTATCAAAACCGTATCGTGTATTTCGGTATCGGTAGCGCCATTTTTCCTGGCCTCGTCTATTTGTATTTCCGTCACATGCTTCCCGCCTTTCTGTGCACTTGCTGCAATTGCAAGCAATGCTTTCATTTTATCGGAAATATCCGATGTTTTAAAATCCTGCTTAATGCCATCAATTTGTTGTACATCACATTCCAGGTAATGGCCAGCCAATGCACCATGTACATTCTGACAAAAGAAGCAATCGTTCAAATAGGAAACATAAGTACCTATCAGTTCGCGCTCTCCACGGCTTAAGGTGTTGTCGCCTCTCAGGAGTGTTTCGGCCAACGCATTCAAAGGCGCTTCCGTTTCAGGCCTGTAAGCCATCAGCCCTCTTATTCCGGGCAATTCATTATTTAATTCAATATGAGCCATAATAAGTCTTCTAATTTTTTTGATTATGAGTGTCCGGTTGTATGTTTTTTATTAGTAATACCGCCAACAGCCCAATGATAAATACAAGGGAAAAAACAAACAGGGAATTACCATATCCGCCTAAAGCAGTTACCAAAACGCCCACAAACAATACAGCCAGGGCTGTAAGCAAACGCCCTGTGTTAAAGCAAACCCCCGTTGCAGAAGCTCGAATAGCCGTTGGAAAAAGCAATGGGATATAAAGTGATAGTATCCCCTGGCTCGCGCCAAAAAACAACGCCAAAATGGCAATTTCCGCATAAATAATGGCTGAAAAAGAGCTATTGGTTTTGAACAGGATAAATGACAACACAGCGCAAACCGCAAAACTCATGATGAGCGATCTTCTTAACCCCATAAAATTTACAACCCAACCTGAAAGAAAGCCCCCGGTTAAGCCACCCATTCCTAAACACATCATACTTAACCCGCCTTCTTTGTCCGCATCAGTGGTTGACAGGCTCTGTATCCATGTGGGCATCCACGAAAAAATGGCCCAAAGCCCGATAAGCATAGTTCCGAAAATAAGAGAGCCAACAAGAAGCGCCCTTATGTTTCCGGCATGGAGTAAATGGTTTGTTGATTTTTCAAGGGTAGCTTTATCAGCGTGATCACTAAGCCACAATTCCGACTCATTTGTAAGCCAGAAGCCCGCAATGGCGATTACTAACGGAATAATTCCGACCATAAAAGCCTGCCGCCAGGAGCTTACAAAATAATTGATCAGCCCGGCGGAAAAAATACCTACCGGGATGGAAATTGACAGGAAACCTGTAAAAATGGCCCTGCTCTTTTCGGGCCATACTTCACTTATTAAGGTAAACGAAAGAACCAGCAAGCCACCCATGCCGAAACCGCTCATGAAACGGCATAGAACTATTCCCCACCAACTATTCATTTGGCCGGTAAGTATGGTAAACAGGGCGTAGCCGGCAATCGACAACAAAAGGGAGGTTTTCCTGCCTGTCAGGTCACCGATAATACCCCAAAGGAAACCGCCCGCAGCCCATCCAAAAATAAACATGGAATTGATAAAAGCGCTGATATCATTAAGCTGGGCGTCGCTTTTGTTGCCCTGCAATTCTTTGACCACTGTGGGCAGGTAAACCGACATCAGGGTTGATATTACGCCCCCGAACATGTTGCCGACAAAGCAAATAATAAACAAGAGTACAAGATTTGTTGATGTTGTCTGCTTGTTTTCGGCATTAAGTGTTAATGTATCTTTCATGATTGAGATTTTCTATTTTTTTAGATGGTCATAGCCCTGCGGTAAGCGTGAATAGCCGTGGTTTACCAAACGGTCGGCTAACATGACGAAATAGCTATCATTATCAGGCATTGCGGTTGCCATGCCATCAACGTAACGGTTATACAGGCTGAATAAGGCGGCAATTAAAACTGTATCATGAATTTCCAAATCTGTTGCTCCTTCGGCCTTCGCCTTTTCAATTATTTCTGTAGTAACCAGCCGCCCGCTTTTACCTGTGAGGGCAGCAATAGTTAATAAAGCTTTCATTTTTTCGCTTACAGGCGCTGTGGCTATATCCTCCTTTACCTTTTTGCACGTTTCATCCTCACCTAACAGCAAATCAACTGTTGCGGCATGGGCGGCAGTGCAAAACCTGCATTGGTTGCCATGCGATACAACGGTGGCTATCAGTTCGCGCTCCGCCTCGGTTAGTGTTGAAGGGCCGCGCATTATAACTTGGGTAAGATCGCGTATAGGCTGGCCTGTATCTTTACGATATTCAAGCAACCCGGTTATGCCAGGTAAATGGCTTTCAAGTTCAATATGTGGCATGGTTACTATTAAATATGTGTTTAACTAAACAATTTTTCTTCAGCGAGCCTGGTCCCTTCTACACGTGCTTTGATCTTCGCAAATGCAGTTTCGCGCGTAGTAGAAACATCGTCGCAGAACGGAGAAAAGCCGCAATCGTCGGTAGTGCCCAACTGGTTTATCGGGATGTAGGCTGCTGCCTCCAGTACCCTGTCCCTTACTTCCTCTTTTGTTTCAATTTTTGGATTAAGCACATCTATTACGCCAATAAACGCCGTTTGATTTGGCTTAAGATGTTGCTTTATGATTTTTAAGACCCTGACCCTGTCTGCTTCACTGGCCAGCTGCATGTAAAAACTGCCGACATTTAAATTAAAAAGCTGCGGTAAAAAATCTGCGTAATCAATATCAGCACTGTGGGTTGAATCATGATCACCACCCGGACATACGTGTACGCCTAATTTTTGCTGCTCTTCCTTACTGAAGCGATTAAACACCTGGTTGTTTACATCAATAAAATGCTTTAAAACTCCGCCAGACGGGTCGAGTTTAAGCGAAAGCCTGCCTTCGGTGAAATCCATTTGAACTTTATAGGCGCCCGCTTCCAAACATTGCCGAATGTCTTTTTCACATTCATTCAGCAGGTCTTCCATAAATTCAGCCTGGGTATATCCTTCTATACCATTTGGCGGATAGATCAGGCTCAACGCTGACGCGGATATGACAGCCTGTTTAACCGGCTTAGTTGTTTGCTTTTGGGCAGATGTAAGGTACTTTACAGCATAGTTGCCGTATCTGAATGGCCCGCTCGTCAATAAAGGTAATTGCCGGAAATGGCCGTCTTCAAAGTCGATCCTCATTCCTTCCGGGGCTAAATTTGTCAATCCTTCAAGCGGGTAGGTTGCAAAGCTTGATTTCGTTTGTTCACCATCGGTGATAACGGGAGACCCGGTTTTTTCGAACTCGCTCAAAGTATCGCTAATGGCCTTATTATAAAGGTTGGTTAAATCCGCACCGTTAGCGGGTGCAGTAATGGCTGCTATTAGCCCGGCAGGCCGGGGAATGCTTCCAATGGGTTCAGTTGGGATTCTCATAAGATTTGTTGATTTTTATAGTAAATTTAGATTGATTCAATTTTTTCCGTTGATTAATTGATTTGCCAGTTAACCCATTAGCGTGGCCATTTCAGGGCTGAATGTCATTAAAGACTATATGCCGGCAAGTTTTTATCTATAGTAAAGCGTGCTAATGCAATGCGAAGAGATATACTTAAAGTATCGTGAGCAAATAAAGCAATTGCAATCAGCACTGAAAGAATACTGCTTAGGAAACGCGAAGGCTGGTATAGACAAAACTACAAGATATACAAGCAAAGTATACAATACTGGTTTTGGCTATAAACAAACTCGAACCCGATCTTAAAAAATTATAAGACGAGCAGGTAGCGTTCAAAAAGCAGTTTCAGCTAATGAAATTGGGTGGTTTACCCGGGGAATCAATGAAAGGATTGGTTAATTTAAAAGTTAGCAAACTAATATTGTTTTTCAACAGGATGCCGTTTGCCGAGTAGTGATATTTAAAAACCTGTAAATTATATTCACTAAGTGCATTAACTTTTTTGGATACAGGTTCCTGCCCTTTTTTACTAAACGGAACATCGCTTATCTGTTTAGCGGTAATGATGTTGGCTGTTACCAGCCGTGTTTTAGTTGTATTTGCCACACAAATAAAATACATGGTATCACGGGTCATTTTAAGCCTTACATAATTATAGTAAGCGTCTTTTAATTGAATTTGCCCAACAATCTCTTCATATTCGGTCCAATCCTGTATGGTGGGCATATTAACAGGCATTTTTATTTCGATAAGTTTTGCGTTATCAATTTTGTTATCAAATAGCTGCTTTACCATCTGCACATCCGACTCATGGATATAATACTGGAATACCAAAGCATAGCCGCCCATATAAAACAGGTGGATACTTAACAATACGATAGCAAAAAATCGTTTCAATTCAACGGATTTTAGAACAGGCTTATTTTGATCCACTAATATATAGACAATAGTTGCTATTTATATAATTTTTTTACAGTTTGCCGAAAAAGCACAACGATTTGGTTAAAAACAAAAAAGCCTAAAAACGAAATAAATGAAGGCCTTTTCTAATGATCAAATAGCTATGCTATCCACCAATTCGCTATAAAATAACCAATGTGGCAAATAATAAAATAAGACACATTAATACTAAATAGTTTTCAAACTAAAGCAAAAAGGCAGCCGACTCACCGGCTGCCTTACAACTAAATCAATTATATACTCCAATCTTAATTCTCTGATCCTCTGATTAATATAAATGTACGACTTGTAAAATGCAGTTAACACGCCGCTTGGGCCGGATACAAATTATATAAGAAAAATTTAAACAAAAACTTGTCTTAAAAATATTAATATATTTATAATCAAATACTTATAAATACAAGCTGTTAAATTTATATATGTATAATTTTATAGGCCGCGCTCATTTTTTTATCTTTTCATCACCAATTTCTTAACTACTGAATCTCCAAGTACTTCTCCAAATTGACGTGAAACCATACACGAGTTATGAAAATGTATACCTCCGTAAAACCTTGACAAGGCGGTTTCTTTAGCTGCATCCCTAAATGATTTGAATGAACGGTTTTTTATTCCAAATACAAGTTCAGACGTATCCGTAAAAGCTACATTATCGCCCAAAACGCTCGTGAGCGCTTCGGCAGCAGCGGCCGATATGGTGCAATGCCCGCAGGTATATTCAGGAAATGGCGGTGTTTGAAGATGCGGCCGCCAGTTGGGATCAAAATACTTGTCAATTATAGTTTCGGGCCGCACTGTTTTGTACTTGAACTTGGCTGCCCATGCCTCAATAAACCCGTCGAACAAGGCAATAGCTGTTTTAGCGTAGGCGCAGACGGTTGTTCCAAAATCTGCGTTTGCTTTCTGGGCGCCAATTCCAACTACACTTAACCAATGTCCCGGGGGTGAAAACTTTTTTGTGATGAACATTACATGCCCGGCTACGTTCAACTTCTGCGGGTTATCATCCCAAAAATCTGCAATATGTACCTGTTCAGCGTTAAGGCTGTCGCTGGTATTTTTTATGTACATTACCTCTTTGTAGTATTGACTGTTCTTATCTTTTATATTAAAAACCGGCGGCGGCACCACGGTATACTCCTTTGCATTATTCATAACCATAGTTCTTATTTCTCCCCAGTGTGGTTCAACAGCTTCGAAATAGCCCGGAGGAGTGGGCACCCAACGCCATATCGAATCCTTAATGGAAAATTTCGGCGCGCTTCTCGTAGCCAGGTAATGGTCACCTTTACTCCATGCCATAATGGATAGTGCTACAGCTTTGGCATATTTTTCAGAATTACTGATCATCTCATCGGGCATACCGTGCGTTACAGCCAATTGATGCAGGCTGTCGGTATAGTATTTTAAACTACCCTCAGGAAAAGTTACCGTTTCACCAACCTTGCAAAAAGCAAGTAATGATGCATATTCGTAGTCAATACTTTCATTTGGGGTTGGCTGCGCAACTTTCTTAAACCCGTTAAGCTGACCAACAAGCGATTTATATTTAGCGGGATAACCGGCAGCAATCACCTCATAACCTGCTATCGATGCGTATGCATAATTACGTGATGCAACCGGCGGCGAAAAATTATTGCCCATTACCACGTGATTTAGTTCGTAAACCGTACGGCTATACAAACCGGGGTCATGAAAGATATTTTTATAATCAGGTTTTTTGCACGATGCCAAGAAAATTGTCAATATCAGTATTAAAAACAAACGGGTTCTCATAAAACAATAATTTTAATATAATAGGTTATTTAATAATGTAGGTCTTTTTTTCTGTTCCAACCCCGGTTATGGTTAATGACTTCCAGTTGCCCGGGAGCTTACTTTTCACCTGGACTATGCCCGCCGGGGTTATATCCAGGCCGCCAAAGCCCATTAAAAGACTTTGTATGATACCGCCCGCCCCCGTAGCAAAATAAGGATTAGTCCCACCCTTTGTTTCCGCGATCACCCTGAACGGCGCGTTTAAGTTAGGCTCGTAAGCGTCTTTAAAAAAATGGTAGGCTTTGTCGCCATCACCTAACCTTGCATACAATAATGCAAATATTCCTTGCGTCATAGCGGGAGTACCCTCATTGGGAACCCGCGTTTCATAATATTCGAGGTCCTTTTTTATGCTTGATGGTTCCGTTATGGTTTTTAAAGGGTAAGCCAGTAAGTTTACGTCGGCCTGTTTAATACCTTCACCATTATAGGTTTCAAACTCCTTTGTTACGCCATGGTCGAACTTTGGCATAGGTATGTTTTGTGCTACCATTTGCCAGTCGGGATCAGCTTTAACACCTAATATTTTTGCGGCTAAGGCCGCGTTTTGCAAATTTGCAATTGCGGCGGCATTAGTAAAGGCGTCGTTATCTACATTTTCGGCCCATTCATCTGCGGCAACTACATCTTTAATATCATAATGGCCCGCACCATTCCGCTCAACGCGGCTTGCCCAAAAGTCGGCAGTTGCTGAAAGTATCGGCCATCCCTTTTCCAATAGCCATTGCTTGTCCTGAGTAACGCAATAGTAATTCCAGGCTGCTAATGCGACACAGGCAGTAATATGATGCTCAAACGGTCCACTCAATGCCCAAACCGGGGTTTCTTCAACCCCGCTGTCGGCACTTTCCCAGGGGAACATTGCCCCTTTGTAACCATGGGCAAAAGCGTTTTGCTTTGCAACGGCTAACCGCTGAAAACGGTATTCGACCAACGATTTCGCGATTTCGGGATGTAAAACCAATAACGCCGGGTACATCCAAAGATCAGCATCCCAAAAAACATGCCCATTATAACCCAAACCCGATAAGCCCATTGGCGATGGTGAGTAAGCAGTTCCCTCACGAGAAAATGAGTACAAATGATACAACATACTATGTACATCCTGTTGCGCCTGCGGGTCGCCATCAATTTGGATATCACTTTTCCATAATTCATCCCACGCCTGCTCGTGGTATTTTATCAAACGTTCACGACCTTCAAGGCGGGCAAAAATCGCCAAGCGTTCGGCCTGGTTAAGCGGATCGGCATCATGTGCCGAGGTTATGGATGAACCTGCGACGGAATACTTATAAGTTTGCCCTTCGTTAATAACTTTGCTGAATTTCATCAGGTGCATATTGTTATCCCACATTTCG
Source organism: Bacteroidota bacterium (assembly GCA_013288235.1). Taxonomy (GTDB): domain Bacteria; phylum Bacteroidota; class Bacteroidia; order Sphingobacteriales; family Sphingobacteriaceae; genus Mucilaginibacter. The sequence continues at coordinate 41,653 of JABDCF010000009.1, forward strand.
TGTATTACCCGGGGCTCCTGGCCGTGCGTTTCGTTAAATAAAAACGTGTTTGACGCACATAGCTGTAGTTTGCCTGTAGGGCTCTTTGCAGTTGAAGTTAGCAGGCTAATGGTTGCGTGCGGCCTGTCAATTTCGTTATAATAATTTTGTACATCTTTCAAAGCATCAGGCGCTTCCATTATACTGGCGGCAGTAACACTTATTTGCTTTTTGGCAGTAATTGAAATATCCATCAAAACGGTAAACGGCAACTGGCGCAGCGAGTAGTAAGTATATTTAACGGACGCTAAACCCTTATAGTCAAAAGTTGTTGTAAAAGCCGCATGCTGCATATCCAGTTGCTGATGCATATTGCTTATATTTTTGGAATCTATACGTGTTCCGTTGATCTCCAGGTACATGTTAAGCAGATTAAAACTATTCAGGAAATTACTCACACGCCCCCGGCCATAAAGATCATATGCACCGGCGAGTACCACATTTTTCACTTTAAATGGCTCAGGCGACGATACGATACCTATCATTCCGTTGGCTACGGTGATTCCATAATAGTTTGCCGGGTCAATTTTATCTGCCTTTATTACCCATTGGTCCTGCGCACTCGCAATGCCGGCACAATAAAAAATAAGCCCCAAAACACTTAATAATACTTTATTCATATTCAGTTACTTAATTTAAAAAATTGAATTTTATCATTATTGAAGGCAACGGCATAAATCATACCCTTTGCCGTTTTAATTGCTTTTATATCCCTTACCTCGCCCCGCAACAAAAACCCTGACGAAACCCCGGAAAAGTATTTGAAATTATTGGCTTTGTCCTTCATTAATACATCGCCAAAATCAGCATCGTACCTGCCTTCGTAGGGCAGCACGCCCGAAAAATTTCCACCCGCAATAATGCCGCTGTTGGTGCCCTGAAATTGCGCAAAACCAAAAAGCGGCGCTACTTGCATTGAAGGTGGCAGCGCTTTAAAGGTAAACTTGCCTTTGCCTTTATTGTAGAAAATACCTGAAGTGAAAGAATTAACAATCAACGGTTTGCTGCTTAATGAATCACCGAATATCTCCTGAACTGTCTTACCGGCAAAATCATGATAATATAAAAACTTCTTTTTTATCAAAGGCACTTGTTTTTCAATATCCCCCTTGCCCAAAAAAGTATAATCCTTATGGTCAGTGCTATAGGTTAATATCGGATCAACTGTTCCGTTTTTGTCCAGGTCTGATAAAAATAACTTTACCGGGTTTTCTTCACTCGGCTTTAGTTTTGAATTCCAGCCATAGTTGCCTGCAATAATATCTACTTTACCATCGCCATCCACATCGGCAAGTACCACCCGTTGCCACCAGCCAAACATTTTGTCCATCTCCTCGTTACGCTGTTGAACAAATTTGCCTTTTTTATTCATGAAAACTTTTACCGGCATGTATTCCCCGGCCACAACCAGATCGGGCCAACCGTCATTATCCAGGTCGGCAAATGCAGCAGAGCGGATCATGCCTGCATATTTAAGTTCAGCAGGCAGCGTCGCCTGATGGTAATGTCCATGACCGTCGTTCATGAGCAGGTATGATTCAGGGGGTTTGCCAAAACCATATGCGTCGGGTGCGCCGCTGACAAAAATATCGGGATAACCATCATGGTTTACATCCGCAACCGTAACCGCCGACTTATTAAACTTTAAGGATGGTATGTCATTTGATCTTTTGAAATTTCCTTTACCATCATTTATGTACAGACGATCAGCCAGTTGGGTTGCCCCGCTGGGGTATTCATTACCACCACTGGCCACATATAGATCAGGGTAACCATCGTGGTTCACGTCAAGGAAAACCGCATCAACATCTTCACATTGGGCATCAGCAGCAAAATCAGGCTGAATAGTTGCTTTAAAACTGCCATCCGGTGCCTGGATAAACAGCGCGCCGGGTTGTCCCTTTGCCCCGCAAACGTAAAAATCATCCAATCCGTCATGGTTTACATCGGCTACCGCAATCCGGGGGCCCTCGGTGGAGAGCATGTGCGGGATAAGCGGCTGTTGGTTAAAGTCAACAAAATCATCTTCATGGTGTTTCCAGTTTAAATTGATTTTGGCTGTGATATTTTGAAAAACGGGCGGTTTTTGTGGGAAAAATGCATTATGATTGAAATGCCCAGTGGCATTTTTCTGATCTATCACCATCAATTTATCTCCGGCAATATTCCGTATCACCTGGTAAGTTTGATTTGGCCAGATAACCAGCAAGCTATCTATTTTTTGTTGCTTATTTAACCCAAAATGCAATTTCGGCTCAACCGATGACTGAAAGCCGCGGGTTAACTCCAATTGTTCATATTGCATTTGCCCGCTGCTAAAAACATAGGCTTTAGCGCCAATGCCGAAGTAATTATCTTGCCTGCCTTTAAATTTGAGACTAAGATAGTGGGTGCCGGTCGACAAATTTTTATAAATACACGCCCCATGATTCATGTTATTGGTTATTAGGTCAAGACGCCCGCTATTGTTTAAATCGGCATAAGCTGCCCCATTTGATAACATCGTATCCCTGATTCCCCATGCAATGCTTTTGTCAATAAATTTCTCACTTTTTGTTCCTTTAAAAACATAACTATGCACTTGTCCGGTCGGCATTTTATCAACTGCAAGATAACCCATCCCGTGCGATAGTGCAGTTTGCACGCTCATATCTGATATAAAACTTATATAATCCATATCGGTGGGCCGGCGTTTTATTCCGTTTGCTACAAAAAGATCTTTTATCCCGTCGTTATCAAAGTCGGCCAGTAATGGGCTCCAGCTCCAATCGGTAGCGGCAACACCGTCCATCAAACCAACTTCGCTAAATGCTTCGCCGTTTCCAAGGTTTTTTTGAAGGCAGTTACGCGAATATTGGTATTGAAAGCCCCCGCTCAAAATTTTCTGCTTATACTGATCGAAAGACTCGTCGCCCATATAGCTTTTTAAAATTGATTCATTAGGCGGCAACATATCCGCGGTTATGATATCTAATTGCCCGTCATTATTAAAATCAGCAATATCGTTGCCCATACTAAAGCGGCTGTAATGATTGAAATGCTTAGCGCCGGACTCTTTAAAAGTTCCGTCGTGGTTGTTTATGTAATAATAATCATTTTCATGAAAATCATTTCCCTCATAAATATCATCCCAACCATCATTATTCAAATCGCCAATGGCAATACCTAAACCGTAGCCAAGTGCGCTGCTGTAAATGCCCGATTTTTGAGTTACATCAACAAAATGGCCGTTCTTGTTCAAATACAACTTGCTACCGGCCAGTTTATTGACTTTATGGCGCGAGCTGGTATCACCATAAGTATCAACTGAATGGTTTGATTGGTTAAGCAAAAAGCAATCGAGTTTCCCGTCGTGGTTATAATCAAAAAAGGCCGCCTGGGTTGAGAACCCCGAAAAATCGAGGCCATATTTTGCCGACTCCTCTGTAAAGGTGCCGTTATGGTTATTAATGTAGAGCATGTTATGTCCTTTTAAACCCAACTTGCCCGATACTGCACAAACATAAATGTCAAGGTAGCCGTCGTTATTTACATCAACCATAGTAACGCCGGTGCACCAATCGGCAATGCCCGCAACACCTGCCTTGTCGGTAATGTCTTCAAATTGATAATTACCTTTATTTAAGTATAGTTTATTACCACCCTTTTTGTTCGATGTAAAATAAATATCCGGCAGGCCATCATTATTAACATCACCAATGGCTACGCCGCCGCCGTTATAAAAATACAGGTAATTTAAAATGCCCGGGGAATCGTTATCACTTAGGGTATTGTTAAAATTGATGTTTGTTTGGGTTGAATCAAGCAATTGAAAAACAGGATGCTCAACATTTTGCTTTTTGCAGGAGGAAAAACTTATAATGGATATAAAGAGCATTATTGAAAACAGATAAAAATCCTTCGCCGCCAGGCTATTTTTAGTTGGGTTTATTATCATGTACCGGGGGTTTTTGAATAGTTTATTGCAGCCTGGAAGTAAATAAAAAGCAAGGCTTTTCTAACACTTTTTCCCACTCTATTTTTATATTTTTTTCAGGGTTTATAAGTTGTTAAAAATATTAAAAAACAATCAGTAAAACAAGGTTTTACTACTTACAAACGGATATAAATGTTGCCTTTATTGGCTTAAAACAGATTTTTTTGCTTATTTTCGGAGTTACTCACTTTTCAAAACCAAATGAAGAAAAAAGTTATTTTATTGACGTTGATTTTAGTAATAATTGCCCTTTTTCTTATACCAGTCTATCAGCAAAAAACCATATTAATTAAATCGCCTTTTTTAAATGCTTACAGCCTGCTGGCCAACCCGGCAAAATGGGAAAAATGGAGACCCGATCTGCGAAAGATTATGATTGCCGACTCCAATGACATTACTATAAAAAAAGACACCAATTCTTTCCTTATAAAACATGAAAACGATGAATTGGAAGTAAAATATAAGGGAAATAAGTTTGAGATAGATGAAGTTTCAAACGGTAAAAATTCGAGTTACAGTTACTCGCTTATTCCGGTTATCGATAAAGTTTTGAATAAAACAACTATTGTTGTTGATGTGAAAACTAATGCAATAAATTATTTGATTGGAAAATTTGAGGCGCCATCATTTTCAAACACGCATATAGATGACTTTAAAAATTACATGGAAACCGATAGTTTACTTTACGGGTTCAAAATTTTTAAAACCGGGGTACCTGAAAATTTCCTTATCGTAATGCAAAAGGAGGTTTTAGAAAAGGATAAATTTACTGAGGCGGCTAAAATCCTGGCAACGTTGCGGCAATACATTAAAACAAACAACATTAAACAAATGCAACCTGTAATTGCTCAATTTAATGAGAACATTAAAGACTCTGTGCAGGTAAAAGTGGGTTTTTTTATAAATAAGGAAGTTAAAGACGGCAATGGAATTGAGTTTAACAGGATGCCAAAAGGGGCGCCGCTTTATGCTGCGATCTTCAGAGGGGTATTTTCAAAACGGGGCGAAGCTTTCGATGCGTTGAAGCAGTATTTTGCCGATCACTCACATCAAATGGTTCTTTTACCGTTCGACACCTATCTAAATGATAAACTTCCTGTTAGCGATAACGATACAATTAACATACAGGTAAATTTGGGAACTTTTCCGTCAGGGGCAAAGGCCGCTAAATAAGATCCGGACTAATTTTTTCTCTGTGGAATTAGTAGCGGTTTGATTATTTGGTTAAGTAAACCAGGAACAAGCAATTTTCACTCGACCAGATAATCAAACCACTCACTAATTTCGCTTAAACAATTGCAACGCATCATTATTACGGGCCACAATTATTTCCTTGCCGTTTTTTGTATTGATAGGGACAATATCCCGTACTTCACCTTTTATAAATAGTCCGCTGTTTGCTGGGGGCATATAATCAAACCAATGTTTTGAGTTTCCTAATAAGGTAACACCATAACTGGCATCATACCGCCCGACTTCGGGTTTTAAACCATAAAAATTACCGCCTAAAAACAGGTCTTTAATGCCGTCATTATTCACGTCGGTAACCAATATGCTGAAAATGGGTGAAAATTGCGCCCGTATTGGTAACGGCTGCATTTTAAACTCTCCTTTTCCATTGTTATAAAAAACGCAAGTTTGGGTTTGTTTAACAGTTAAAACAGATGCTTTGTCTAATTCGCCATTTACGAAGATTTCTTCGATGCTTTTTCCTGCATAAGCATCATACCTTAAAAATTTCTTTTTCAAATAAGGCAATTGCTTAATCATATCGTCGTGAAGGTTAAATGGATATGCTTTGCCGTCGGTTTTATAATACACCGGGATACATTCCACCTGCCCGTTATTATCAAAATCAGATACATAGAGCTTTGCCGGATGATCGGCATCCGCTTTTATTTTTGAATTAAGTCCATTATTGCCAGCGATCAAGTCTAATTTTCCGTCGCCATTAATATCTGCCACTGTTAAACAGTTCCACCATCCTGATGAATTAGCTATTTCGCTGGTTTTTTGAAGCTTGCCATCAACGTATTTAAGAATAGTTACAGGCATCCAATCGCCAACAACAATCAATGAATTTTTGCCGCTGCCGTCAATATCGGCCCATTGGGCATCGGTTACCATGCCTAATTTTAACAACTCGGGCGCCACGGCAGCTGTTACATCGGTAAAATTACCGTGACCATCGTTCCTTAATAATTTACTGGAAGGAATAATTCCGTACGAACCCGGAACACACCTGGCTCCAATAAACAGATCATCATTATTGTTATTTAACCTCACACATGAGGCGTTAATTGAAACAATTGGCCAGCCTGTAAATTTGCGGGTAAAATTGCCTTTCCCATCATTTGTATAATAACGTGCGAGTAAATCAAGTGAACCTTCTTTTTCAAGGTTGCCACCTGATACTACTACAAGGTCTTTTTTGCCCGTACGGGTTGCGTCGACAAATAGCGCACCGATGTCTTCACTGTTCTTATCCTGTTCAAAAGCAAATTCCTTTTTTTGAATAAAATTACCGTTGGGCTGCTGCATAAAAAGTTTGGCGGTATCGCCGGTGGCCCCACCCATAAAAAAATCCTCAAGCCCATCGCCGTCTACATCGGCAATAGCAAGTTTTGGCCCTTCGGTCGATAACATTTTAGGTATAAGCCTCTGGTTATCAAAATCTTTGTAATCATTTTCCTTATGATAAATATCACCTTTAAATGCTGTTGCAGTGATGTTTTTATAAAGAGGCTTAATTTTATTTAAGGCAGGGGCAAATTCTGATTTGGCATCCGATTGCTTTAATGTGATAACGGTGTTAGTTGTAATATTTTTCAATATTTGCATTTTCATATTGGGCCATACCACTTTCAGGCTATCTACTTTCTTGTAATTTCCTGTGCCAAAATTTAACACCGGCTCACTACTACTTTCAAAGCCCCGGGTAGGCTGCTGTTCCAGTAGTTGCTGCATACCGTTGGTATAAATAGTAACTTTTGCGCCGATTCCAAAAGTATTCATGCCACTGCCTTTCAAGTTGATTTTCAAGTAATGTGCATGCGTGCGTTCCGAAGTCATGTTCCGGTAAATGAAGGCCTCGCCGTTTTCATTGTTAACCACCAGGTCGAGGTCGCCATCACCATCGAGGTCGCCATAAGCAGCCCCATTGCTAAAACTTGGCGTCGAAAACCCAAGGGGTATACTCTCATTTTTAAACTGCAGGTTTTTTTGATTTACAAAGCCATAGCTGGTGATGGGCGTTTTGGGCATTTTATCTAAAAACATTTTGGCTTTAAAACCGCCATGCTTTACTTCATTTATCGCCTCATCGCTGCCAAAATAACTCAGGAAATCCTGGTTAGTTAAATCCCTGCTGATGCCGTTACTCACAAAAATGTCTTTCCAGCCATCGTTATTAAAATCAAAAATAAGCGCTCCCCAGCTCCAATCGGTAGCGTTTACCCCCGCCAAATCAGCTATCTCACTAAAAGTGCCATCACCATTATTAAGCTGCAAACAATTGGTGGTAAACTGGTGATGAAAATCCCCTCTCAGTTTTGCATTGTACACGTCAAACTCATCAAACCTGGTGGTGGTTTTTAAGCGGTAATCATTTTCGGGCAACATATCGGTGGTAAACATGTCCAATAAACCATCGTTATTAATATCCGCCATATCCGATCCCATCGACGAAAGGCTCATGTGCCCCAATGCCTCATTACTTATTTCGTTGAATTTGCCATTATGCTGATTCTTGTACAAATAATCATGCTCAAAAAAATCATTTGAAATGTACATGTCGTCCCAACCGGTATTAAACATGTCGCCGGCGGCAACGCCCAAGCCAAAACCAATTTCGCTGCCATAAATACCTGCCTGGGCGCTTACATCAACAAATTTACCGTTATCATTTCTGTATAAACGGTCGCCGTTTAAAGGGTCGCGAATATTTCTGAGCTCACGGTTATAACCAAAGCTGCCTATAGGGCGATAGCTATTATTTAACACAAAACAATCCAGGTCGCCATCGTGGTCGTAGTCAAAAAATATGGCCTGGGTACCTAATCCCTTATCAGCCAGCCCATACTTTGCTGCTTCTTCCTTAAATGTGCCATCTTTTTGATTTATGTATAATTCATTGGCCCTACTGGCGTTACCCAGGCCCCCGCTATTACATATATAAATATCCAGCCAACCGTCCCCGTTGATATCAACCATTGTTACCCCGGTATGCCACCTGTGATACTTGTTTAAACCCGCCTGAGCTGTTACATCCTTAAACTTCCAGTTGCCCTCGTTGATATACAACTTACAATCGCCCTGGTTCGAGGTAAAAAAAATATCGGGCTTGCCGTCATTATTTACATCACCAATAGCCACGCCGCCGCCATTATAAAAATTACGAAAGTTAAAATCATTATATTCACCATCATCCTTAACCTTATTATTAAAAGTTATACCCGTTTGAGATGATGGCAAAAGCTGAAAAAGAGCAGCATCCTTAGTGCCGGCTTTTTTTTCGGGTTGGCAGGAGATACAAAAAATAAAAAATACAACTAAAAGTAATTTATGACGGTAGTATATCATAGTAAATAACAAGTGTATAAAACTAAAAAAATGGAGCGGTAATAAATTACCGCTCCATTCAAATTACTGGTTATTAATATTTTATCAATAGCCTGTATTTTGTTTTAAAACAGGGTCTTGTGCAATAGCTGTTGTTGGTATCGGCCATAACCTTGCGTGGGTATCCTTATCAACAGGTTTAAATTGTTTAGCGTCTTCAAAATGGCCAAAACGTATTTGATCCTCTCTTCTCCAACCTTCCCAAACAAATTCACGGCCTCTTTCATTGTAAATGCTATCAAGCGTAAATGCCGCCGCTGTAAAATTACTTAAGCCAACCCTTTGTCTAACCGGAGCGGTATAAGTTAATGCAGCAGTCGGGCTACCTAAACGGTAAACGCATTCAGCTTTCATTAACAGTACGTCGGAATAGCGGAATAGAGAAAAGTCGGCATCCATGCCCTGGTATCCGTCAACAAGCTGCCATTTTTGCTGGCGTACCCCGTCGTACTCGGTGGCGTCATCTTTTGGAATTCCATCAAACCCGCCTGTTACCTGCGGCCTGAAATTCAGTACCAGTGAACTGTCGCTACCCCGTGTGGTTAACGGTGTTACGCCGTCAGCCGCGTATTGAATGCCTACCATCCAGCCTGCTTTCCGGGCATCTGCATTGTTAAATAAAGCATAATAATCTGCATTTGCACTATAGCCGTTCCATGGGCCACCGGTACTTCCCCAATTGTATTTGGCAGCCTGGTTATAATGCATGGTCTCCATCTGGATAGTTAAACCCGGAGCGTCAATATGGTCAAAAGGAATAACAAAAATATTCTCGGTGTTGCCAGCATTGTTACTGCTTGCGAAATTTGAAAGGAAATTGCCCGACAACGAATAGCCGGCAGTCATAATCGAATCGCATAATGCCGAAGCAGCTGTATAACCACTGTTATCAGTGCCGCCGGTGAACACGTTTTTGTTCATATACAACTTGGTTAACAAAAAGTACGCGCACCATTTGTTCATCCTGCCGTATTGGCTTGCATCCAGTGTTGGCGTTTTTGAGCTTAATAACGGCGCATCGGCTTGTAACTCGGTCACCAAATCCTGGTAAATAGTAGCGGACGGAACGGTTGGGGCCGTGCTTGCGTTGGTATTTGATGATACTATATAAGGTACATTACCCCAATAGCTTAACAGCAAATAGTAAAAATAGCTACGTAGCGCCTTTAACTCAGCAACTGATGATGCCGTAGTGCCGCTGGCCGGCAAGCCCTGCAAAAGGCCTATGGTGATGTTTATTTGCCCGATAGCAGCGTACAGCGTAGACCAATCAGGTCCGATCTGTCCGTGTCCGGGTAAATAAGTATGCTGCCATAGTTGTGCGTGTTCACCGCCGTCAAGCCAGTCACCACCAATCCTGGTTGGGATAATCAATGCATCGGTGGTAGCTTCAGCATCCTCTATAACACCGGTTGGCAAAGCCTGCAATTTGGTATAAGCCCCCAACACAATTGAATTAAGGTACCTCGGCGTAATATCTGATTCTATTACAGTATCATGCGCCGGGTTAAGCTGCTTTTTGCAGGAATAAATGCTTACCGCCCCAAAAAGGGCCGCCGCAATAAATAAATATGTCTTTTTCATTATAAATAAATTTATATGGTTACTATTTAAGAGTAAGATTTAAACCAAGTGTTAATTGACGGGTGCGCGGATAAAGTCCGCCATTTCTAACATCAATGCCGGCATCTCCGCCCACAACATTGCTATTTACTTCAGGGTCAACACCTTTGTAGCTTGTAAAGGTAAATAAATTATTTCCGCCGACATAAATGTGCAACCTATCAATATACCTGCTGTCTTTTACAATCAGGTTGTAGCCTATTGTAGCGCTTTGTACCCTAAGGAAAGAAGTGCTTTGCCACCAATAGCTTGACGGCGTAGGTTGGCTATTGATGCCTGCCGCAGCAGCCGAGGCCAGCAACGAATAAGTGCCCACTTTGCCCGCTATAGTGCTATAGTCCATACCCACTTCGTTGAATGCATGGCTACCATAGTTGCCGCGCATAAACAAATTTAAATCAAATTGTTTATAGTGTAAAGTATTTGTTATACCATAAGTAAATTTCGGATCGGTAGTATAGTAGCGCCTATCGTCTGAGCCCGGGTTACCTATAGTAAGCCCAGCTTGCTGTACCTCTGTTCTTGAGCCGTCAGCATTGGTATGCCAAAACAATTGGTTGCCCTTTGCATCGATACCGGCGTACTGCGGTAACAATAAAGTACCCACGGGGAAACCTGTTGCTAAGTAGCCTATATTTGCGATGGAACCGCTGATGCCTAAGCCCCCGGTGCTGCCAACTTGCAAGTATGGTTGTGAAACCTGGTCGCCACCAGGCAACGATCCTTCAAGGTTAGTTATTTTGTTACGATTTAAAGAAATATTGCCTCCTGCATTCCATGAAAAATCTCCTGATTTTACAATAGTGCCGTTCAACGATATATCAACGCCTTTGTTATTCAAAGATCCTACGTTTGCCAATATGGTGCCAACAAAATACTGACCGCCAGTGGCCACGGGATAAGCGAACAATAAATGATTAGTGTTAGAGTTGTAAAAATCCACACTACCGTTTAAGCGCCCGTTGAACAAGGAAAAATCCACAGCCGCATCAACGGTTGTTTTTTCTTCCCATCTTAACAAAGTGTTCTGGTTTTGAATCGAGAAATTGGCAGGCAGCCATTTTCCGCTTGCCCCGTCATAATAGAGAATGCTTGAACCTGTAGCAGTCCCTGCATTCCCGAACAAAAGCTGAGACTGGTAAGGGCTGATAACATCCTGGTCGCCTGTTTGCCCGTATCCGCCGCGAAGTTTCAGCGAGGTGATCCAGGTAACGGATTTCATAAAATCTTCATTGCTGATATTCCAGCCGACGCTTGCCGAAGGGAAAACTTCTCCCTGGTTATTATAACCAAGTTTATTCGACCAATCATACCTTACTGTACCGGTAACGTAGTATTTATCATTAAAGTTGTATTCCGCCCTTCCAAAATATGATTTAAGTTCAGAGCCATTATTATACGAAGATAAGTCGGATACGGAATTTACACTATTGAATGAATTTAAATTTTCATAAGGTAAATTAACGTCATAAGAATCGTGGGCTTCTATATGGAAACCGGTATTACTATAATTGTTAAATTCGTAACCGCCTAACAAGTTCAACTTGCTTTTTCCAAATGTGGCTTTATAGTTAGCGGTGATACCTACGGTTTCAATGTTTGATGTGGTAGATGCAAGATCCTCATCGCCATCCTGCTGGTCAGCTACGTTTGCACCAATAATGTCTGAAAGAGAACCCAGCAATGTAGAATGAGGAATATAAATATGGCCTGTGCTGGTTCCCCTTATTACGTTAGCATACGGGCTTATAGTTAAACCAGGGGTAAGTAAATAGTCCAGCCTAAGGTTCCCTATTATAACATCAGAAGTGCTGGTATTTATAATATCTGCTAAAAATGGAACCGGGTTGTTTTCATCAGTATTGTTTATATACTGGTATTGGCCCGGTGCGCCACCCGGCTGATATTCACTAATAACAGATGGCACCGACGCTGCATCTTCCCAGGCAGCGGGGTCGCTCAAAGCAGCATTTACATGGTCAACGTTCAACCCCATTGTTATGGTCAGTTTGTTATCCAATGCCTTTTGATCAAAATTAAAACGACCGTTAAAATCTTGCCTGCCAGAGTTTATGGCTATACCATCCTGATCCTGGTATGTTACCGATGCCCGGTAATGGCTTTGATCTGTACCGCCGGAAAGGGCAAGGTTGTGGCTTTGCGTAAAACCGGTGCGCAATAATGCTTTAAACCAGTTAGTATTAGCCCCCTGGTTACTGGTGGTTGTAGTACCTGTTGGCATTGAGGCGCCACCATTTGCCTCCTGGTAGTCGGCAAGGTATTGCGAAGCATCCGCAAATTGTATTAAATGCTGGGCCGATTCAGAAGCTACATAGGTATTGTAACTAACCTGCAATCTACCGGCTTTGCCATGTTTTGTGGTAACTAAAATTATACCACCCGAAGCGCGCGACCCATAAATGGCGGCGGCAGAAGCATCCTTCAATATATCAAATGACTCAATGTCGTTTGGATTGATAGTACGGATATCTACCCCGGCAACGCCGTCAACAACGTATAAAGGGTCGTTACCGCCGCCTAATGAAGCTGTACCGTGTATACGTACAACTTCGGGCTGGTTAGGGTCACCACTGTTGGTTGATATGGTTACACCAGCCGCTTTACCCTGCAATTGTTGCAACGGGTCGGTAGTTACACCCTGAACAAAGTCGTCTGAATTTACTTTTACAACAGAACCTGTCTGATCTTTTTTACGTTGTGTACCGTAACCTACTACCAGCACTTCATTAAGTGAGTTGCTGGCGGCCTCGAGGCTTATGTTTATAGTTTCAGAAGTTATCGGTACTTCTTTAGTTATATAGCCTATGTAACTAACTACAAGGGTAGTTGCAGATGATGGCACAGACAGCTTAAAAGTACCGTTAACATCGGTGATGGCACCTGTTGTTGAGCCTTTTGCCACGATGGATGCACCTATTAGAGTGGAACCATCTTTTGAGTCGGTCACCTTACCGGAAACTGTTTTGTTTTGGGCCATCGCCGGTATCGCAAAAAAGCATAATAAGATAAAACAACTTACTTTGAGTAAATTTTTTAAATACATAAAATTGGGTTTGAAAGGTTTACTTGTTGATTGTATAATAGTGTTAATTGATTGGGCATACTGCAAACTGAATATTCATATTTATAATGGGTTAATTAATAAAGTACACAGGTCCGCAATTATCAATGCGATAATTTCAGGGGGGTATGTTTTTATTATGAGATAGTTTAACGGGAATATAAAAAATCATATCTGACCGATCAAATGCTGTCTATATAAAAAATACTATAATTACAACTTTAAACTTTTGTAAAACAGGTTTATTAACAACTCTTAGATAGTGTATAATTTAATGTACTATACAAACATTACTATCAACTACTGTAGTTCTAAGAGATCAAATTATATTAGTTTATTAAGTAAATTGGTTTTGCTGGTTTAGCTTTATAGCAGCTTATCAAAATATGATTGTGGCAATCAGTCTCCCAACATCTTCTTAAATCATATCTTAATATCTGAATACATTCCAAAGTAAAAAAGATGTTACAGGATAACCTATTTATTTACTGAAAATTTAAAAAAATATTACACTTTTTTTATTTAAATTAATGTAAATCAATAAGTTAAAAATAAATATACTTAAGAAAGTATAAATATAATTTAACCCTTTTAGATACTAATTTAACATTGTCGCAATAGTTAAACTTTTTAAATGAAGGCTATATCATAATATTAATATATGTCAGATAAACAGTAATTAATATTTGAGTTGGTGTTATATATCTCAAGATCTGCTAAGGGTATCAACAGCTTTTATAGCCATGATCTTATGGTCAAACTGATCGCTTGGGACCAGTGCTTTAGCCTTTATACGCATCTTGTAAACATAAATTGTATTTACAGAATATTCAAGGATATTGGCAATAGTTTCGTTATCATTAATCCCAAGCCGCATGAGTGCAAATATGCGAAGATCCGTATTTAACACTTCGTTGTCCTTAGGCCATATCTGATCTTCTTTTTTTAGCAGGGAATTAAATAAGGTAATAAAGTTGGGAAATATTTTCAGGAAGACATGGTCAAAAGTGTAGAACAGCGTATCCCGTTCCTTTTTTATGTTTATTTCATTGATCGACAGTAACAAATCGTCATATTTTTTAATAGCTATTTTTCTCTCAACATTTCTTTTGATCTTCTCAAGTTTTAAAATATATCCGGATATTAAATTAAAAAAATAGCCAATATATTCTTCCTTGATATGGGCATCTTCCGAAAGTTTATCATTAATTTTTTCGAGCTGAATGTTTTTTTCTTCAATTATTCCTTCTTTAACCTTTAGCCTTTTTAATTGGATAAATACAATAAACGATACTAACGTAATCAGCACTGCAACCACGGCTATGGATAAAAAATAAATAAGGAATTTGTTTTTTTCATTCTCCATCCTGTTTTTTTCGTTCTCGGCAGTAATAATTTTGTGAGCTGCCACCAGCGGCAAAACCGCCCCTATTTCTATTTTTCTGAGCCTTGCATCATAATACTGCGCATCGTCCATTGCCTGTTCTATAAATGTATACGCATCCTTCAGGTTCCCATCAAGGTACAATTGTTGGCCAAGCTTAAAAATAGCAAGTGTTTCTTTTGTTGAGGACCTGATATCGTGTATAGCCCCGATGATCATCAGGTTGGTACGCGGTTCTGATTGAAAAGGCCCCCCATAAAAAAAGCTTAGCCCTGTAGCTACCATAGCCCGCTGATGATCGGTCAGGTTATAATGATTCAAAAGGTTAATGTAATAGGGCGATGGTCGTTGAAACTGACGGGTTATTACCTGCTTGTTGCCAAGGTGATAAAGTTGTTCAAATGAGCCTGGTTTCGCGAGTGTAATAACCGAGTCGATGTATTTAACTGCTTCAGTTTGATCAAAAGTACTATAAGTGTTATCGCTATTGTAATCGCCCAGATCAGAATAAGCGCGCGACTTGATGGAATAATATTCCAATTTAGACTCATCACTAAGCAAATGGGTATTGATTTGATTTAAACAATCAAAAGTTTCTTTAAACATCCCTGATGATAACAAAATAAAACCGAGCTTTATCCTGCTATCATATTGTTTAGGAATATTGTTTAGAGCCTTACTTATATTTAATAACTTCTGGGTATAAACGTAGGCCGAATCAAATTGGTAAACCTTATATTCCTCGTACAACTTATTGCAAATATCATATTGCGCTTCCAGGTTATTTTTGGGTGTAACATTCAGCTTTGTCTTTAATTTTTTTATCCTTATTTCTTTTTGATCATCGTATATCTTTTTCCTTGAAAGTTCTTTTTTCAATACTGTTAACAGGCTATCTGTTTTTTTTGTCATCGAAAACGCAGAATAGCTAAAACACACCAGGAATACAATTGGTATAAAAATTCTCATAATGGAACAGGTTTATTCAGAACAACTAAACTAATCTTTTAAAGTAATATTAAAAAACGATTTTACATAGCAATTCTCAACTGCCATAAGGATAGCTTAATAAACTGATAACTTAATTGTTGTAAACTTATCGCCGATCAATTTTATAGCGATCTGAAATTACGAATGCATGCTTGCATGGCGGGAAGCTATGTAGCGTTAAAAATTGGATCCACACTTGTTAATGGTATATCTGCGGGTAATAATTTATTTAACTTTACAAGCCATACCAACAGCACTAACTACCCATTTTATTTTGAATACCGCCCCTATATTTCCGGGCATTTGCCTCTGAATAAATTCTATAATTGGTCGATGTGATAGCGGCTCATCAGGTCAAGTAAAACCCCATTTGTCCATCCAAAACCATCCTGTAGAGGATATTCGCCCCCTCCGGCTTTTACATCGGTGTCAATAACGTTATATTTTTCCATCAGCTTCCCTGTAGTGTTAAATACATCTATGTTGGTACGTATCCAGGTAATTGCAATAGAGCGCGCCAAGCCGCTTTTGTGATAATTATTTAAGCCGTCAATCGTAATATACTGTAATGGCGCCCAGGCATTGGGGCTATCCCATTGCTGGCCAGAGCGGTTGAACGTAGTAACCAATCCACCCCGCTTTAAAAACTTTGTTTTAATAACAAATGCCATAGTATCCGCCTGTTTTTTATCAGCGATTTTAAATTCAAGCGGGTAAACACCGGCCAGCGTTTGTATCGGGGTAGTATGTTTCAGCTTCCAGTCATAGTCCATAAACCAACTGTCCTTTTCGCTCCAGCAATATTTTTGTATGGCTTTTTTGCGGCGCAGCGCTTTATCAAGATAAAACTGGTACTTGCCCTCATTTCCCTGTAATTTATACGACTTTGCCACCGAAAGTTCCAGGTGGTACATCAAACAATTCAGATCTACCGGCACGATAAATACGGTACGAATACTTTCCAATTTCCCCGAGGTATCCATCCAGCGGGTGCTAAAATCCCAGCCCGATTCTGCCGCGCCACGTATACTACGGTAAAAAGCCGACGGTGTCTGTTTGGTTAGTTTGGCAGCGTCCGAATCTTTTTTAAACGATTCTTCCCTTGCTTTGTCCGAATAATCCCAATACCGGTTCATAATTTCACCACCGGGCATCTTCACCACATTACAGTAAGCCTGGCCCGGCTTTAATTGCCCTGCGCCATGCATCCAGTAAGCATATTCTTTTAAAAGTTCAGGCTGATATTTTATAAACACACTGTCCCCTTCATCCTTAGCCAGTAAATCAAGCATCATCGAAAAGAAAGGGGGCTGTGATCTTGTTAAATAATAAGTACGGGTGCCGTTGGGTATAAAACCATAGGTATCCAACAAGTAGGCAAAATTGCCGATCATGTTTTGAATGATCTTTGTTTTGTGGCTTTCCTGCAGGCCGAGCATGGTAAAATACGAATCCCAATAGTATGTTTCGCGGAAACGGCCGCCGGGAACTATAAAGTCGTTTGGCAAAGGCAATAACGAAGAATATTTTGAGGCCGTATCCCGCTTACGGTAAAGTACTTGCCAAAGGGTATCAACATGTTTAAGTATACCGGCAGAAATGTCGCTTTTAAAGCCATTATTATTTGTGCCCGGTATAATGAAATTATCGTTAACAAACTTTTTCAGATCAAAATTCTGTTTGCCTTTTTGTTCGTGATAATCCTTCATGATCAAAGCGGGTTCCCGCTTTGGCGTTGCGTCCACAAATGTTTTACTATCCGGAAAAATATCAGACAGCTGGACAGCTTCGAACAGGCCCGGAAACAATTGCCGGGGCGTATGTACTTGCGAATGGGCAAATCCAAAAAAAAGTATTAAGGAGCATATTAATAGTATTTTTTTCATGATAATGATATGATTATGAAATATCCAAAAATGGAAAGCCTGTTTTTACCTATCAATGCCGGGGCCAGTAATGGCTTTTGCATACTGAGACCATTTTACTGGTAATACGCTCACCAGGAAAAAACCGATATTGTGATTAGTTCCTAAATAATTTATTAGTTGTTTGGTTAATTGTTTGTGTGGTTATTCGCTTTATCATAAAAGAATTACATAGCGCTATTCCAGGTACAACAAAGTAATAAATCTGCTATAGTATTACCTATTTGTTTATTAAAAATTTAAAAACAAAGCGAGTTTTATTATAGCAATTATTTAATATCCAGCCATTTAAAAAAACGTTCTATCACAATAGTATAAATATTATTTACTGCTTATAGATATTAAAGTTGACGTTATCGTCATAAATGTACATTTCTGACGATGGCGAAACATGTATTAATATTTACTGTAATTTTATAATCCAGTAATATTTCATAAATTTTGGTGCAAACGAACAGATCAAATTAATTTTCGTTTTCTATCTTTGCACACCAAATTTGCGGGCTATTACTGAATCAACAATTTGGAAATTAGCTTTGGAGAGATGTCAGAGCGGTTCAATGTGCCTGATTCGAAATCAGGTGTACTGTCAAAGGTACCGGGGGTTCGAATCCCTCTCTCTCCGCGCCATACCCTATTATAAATATAAATAAAACCATGTAAATCAATAATTTACATGGTTTTATTTTTTTAGTCAAAAGTTGATTCGGGCCATCAAATCGCATAAAGCTTTGACTAAATCTGCTGTGAATGCACCCTGATAATATCGCCTATTCTAACAAATAATCCTCCAAATTTCGGAATATCCCATCCGTCATTTGGAAAAACCAGCGAGTAGATAAATAATTAAATATTTAATAATCAATTAGTTATCTAAGTGGCAT
Source organism: Bacteroidota bacterium (assembly GCA_013288235.1). Taxonomy (GTDB): domain Bacteria; phylum Bacteroidota; class Bacteroidia; order Sphingobacteriales; family Sphingobacteriaceae; genus Mucilaginibacter. The sequence continues at coordinate 60,176 of JABDCF010000009.1, forward strand.
TGTAATGGTCAACGTGTTTCCAAACAAAACAACATGGAAACAAACAACAAATACAAGATCTTTTTGGTAGATGATGACGCCTTTTGCCTTGGTTTATACCAGGAACATCTCGCCAATCTCGGATACAACGATGTAACCAGCTTTGAAAACGGCGCTGATTGTCTGAATCAACTTACCCAACAGCCCGATATTATCTTTCTCGACCATGGGATGGATAGCCTGACCGGCATTGAGGTGCTGAAAAAAATAAAACGTTTCAACCCTGACATTTTTGTGGTATTTCTATCAGGCCAGGCAAATATAATGACTGCTGTGAACGCACTCAAGTTTGGCGCTTTTGATTATATAGTAAAAGGCATATATGAACTTGAAAACATTGCCAAGGTATTGGGCAAAATTACCAACGTAAAAGAATTGATGAAAAAGGAAAAGCCGGGCTTCATCTCTAAACTATTTTCATTTTAATTATTTCAGCAATCACGAAGATTTTTCAGTCTATTATAGTTCTGTGTCTGTCGGG
>JABDCF010000010.1 GCA_013288235.1 Bacteroidota bacterium
CAGAATATGCATTTTTTTTGGGAATTGTAAATTGGGTAATATTATAAGAATTAGGAACTGCTTTAACATATTTACCTGAGAAGGTATACTGCTCATAGTTACGATTTGGATAATTTAGTATTTCGGCTATTAAACTGCTATCGGCAAAAGCATATGAATTAAAATGTTTTGAAGTTATATGATTATACACTTTAATCAATGATCCGTTTAATGAATTCAAAACTATAAGATCGTTGGTTTGCCGGTTGAAGGTGTATAAGGTATCTTTGTAAATATAAAGGTGACAGTCTGGACACTCTTTATATTTTTTGCGAAATATTTGTTTGTCAGCAGAAAAGGCAATAATGCGTTAATTACAGAAATACCATTAGACAGTTTTTTTGGTAGGCAATAACCAATTCTATTCCTGGTTACTATTCATAGCGCCGTTAGGTGCTAAATATCGGTAGAAATTTAAAACGAAATATTTTACATGCCGTAGGTATGTAACTATTAAAGCGATGCTAAGCGCTAATAGAGAGTCGGGTTTCGCACCTACGGCGCGACTTTCTAATTTATTTATTTTTTCTACCAATATTTGACCCCGATGGGGTCGGAAAATTGAGATCATTTTTCATTTTTTAATCTTCAAATCAACACATTTTCAAATTACAAATGCGTATTACTCCTAAACAACTTTATCGCGATAGCTAATAAAATTATCCCAAACGCTTTTCTTAAAATGTTTAGCCCGGTTTTGCCCAGCAGCCTTTCGAGCCATTTTACATTTTTTAGCACCAGGTAAACAAACAATGTGTTAAGCACTATGCCTACCAGTATATCTGAGGTTTGGTATTGGGATTTTAGGGATAATAGGGTTGTCATTGTGCCTGCGCCGGCAATGAGGGGGAATGCTAATGGAACAATGGATACGGTTTCGGGCATTTCTTCTTTGAAAAATTTTACACCTAATATCATTTCCATGGCGATGATAAAAATAACCAGGGAACCTGCTATAGCGAATGAGGATACATCGAGGCCGATGATTTTAAGCAATTCCTCCCCGGCAAATAAAAAGCCGGTCATCAATATCAATACTGCTATGCTTGCTTTTTCACTCTGGATGTGGCCTACACGCTGGCGCATTTCGATAATTACAGGTATGGCGCCTATAATGTCGATGATCGCAAAAAGGATCATAGTGACAGAAAGTATTTCCCTGAAAATTAGTGGTTGCATGGCTTCGTAGGTTTTTATGCTTTTGACTTTAACCGAAAACAAAGCAAAAATGCAACTAAAATGTAGAAAGATGATAAAAAGAATATGCTATGCACCGAAATTGCCGCCGCCACACCTGCTGTTAACGGCCCAACCGTTTGCCCGATAGAGGCGTACGACTGGTTGATACCCAATATTTTGCCTTGTTCGGAGTGGTCGATATTATCGGCGATAATGGCATTAAGCATAGGGTTGCGCAAGCCGTTGAACAGGCCGTAGATGCAAAGGCATATGGAAAAAGGTATTAACAACGAGATAAAGCCCGAGATAAACATCGCCGCAAAACATAACACGGTCGACATCAGCAATATCATTTGCTTGGACGAAAATGTTTTTATAAAAAACGGCACGCTCAGCTGCATAATTATGCCGCAAATACCAAATCCCGCAAGGAAAAAACCCATGGTCAGCGGGCTTATTTTTAAAACATCCACACTAAAAGTTTGAAAACCAATGATCATGGTGAATTGTGCCATGGTGAGGAAGAAGCCTGTGGAAACCGCCGTGCCGATAGTTGGCCGCCTTATGGTAGTTATGAGCGTTTTAAACTTGAATCTGTCGTCGAAATTTAAGCGGGTTTGTTTACTGGTGGGATTGGTTTCCTGCAATAAAAATGCCGCTAAAAGGGTGCCGATCAATGAAATAGCCGCAGCAAAAAAGAACGGTGCCTGCGGACTTATTTTATTAAACACATCACCAATAAAAGGGCCGATCACAAACCCAAATGCTAATGAAGAACCTAAAATACCAAATCGCTTTGCCCGGTTTTGTGGTGTTGCGGTGTCGGCTACCATTGCCTGGGCTACGGATACATTGCCGCCTGTTAAGCCATCCAATATGCGTGCTGCAAAAAGTATCCATAACAACCGGGCCTCCGCGAAAAGCAAAAAAGAAATACATGTGCCTGCCAGGCTGATGACCAGCAGAGGCTTGCGTCCCCATTTATCAGAAAGCGACCCTAAAATTGGGGTTGCAAAAAATTGGGCTACAGAAAATGAAGCTGTTAAAACGCCAAGTGTTGTGCCTGTTAACCCAAAAGTTTTACCATAAGTATAAAGCACCGGCACTATGATACCAAAACCCAGGGAGTTGATAACGCATACTAATACTAATATCCAAAGGTTTTTATTGGTTTTCATGCCTTATGCTGCCTTCTCCAAAGGAGAGGGTTCTTTATTGTTATTTTTTTCTGCCTTTTAAAATCCCGTTTTGCCTCACCCTGCCCTCTCCAAAGGAGGGTTCTTTACACGCGTACTTCTCAAGTCCTCTCCTTTGGAGAGGATTTAGGTGAGGCAAAATCCCGCACAACAAAAAAGGTTCTGACTATCCAGAACCTTTTTTGTTACAAGTATTTATACTGTAGCAACGTTATTACTAATTAATATCAACTTATTGCTTTTCAAAATCTGAAGCTGTTGGCAATATATCACCGGCTTTGCCAAGCTTACTGTTATACCTGCTGTAAGTAAAATATATTACCAGGCCAACTATCATCCAGCCAAGGGCAGCAAGTTGTGTGCTAAGCGCCAAACTAATGATCATAGCTGCACAAATAAGGATACCTAATATTGGCACAAGCGGTACAAGCGGCGTTTTAAACGGCCTTACCAGGTTAGGGTCTTTTTTGCGCAAGATCATAACCCCGACACACACCACGACAAATGCAAATAATGTGCCTATAGAGGTAAGGTCGCCCGCGACGCTTTCAGGTAAAAACCCGGCAAATAAACCAACGAAAACAAACAATATCATATTGCTTTTATATGGCGTCCGGAATTTTGGATGAAGATCGCTGAATACTTTTGGCAGCAAGCCATCTGTCGACATCGTATAAAAAACCCTCGACTGACCTAATAGCATTACTAAAATTACTGAGGAAAAACCAGCCAATATTGCGATGGTAACCAATGTGGAAAGCCATGAATAGCCTGCCATATAGTGGCTGATGGCATAAGCCACCGATGCTTCTTTGCCAGCCTTCATAAAGTCGGTATATGGTGCTACACCGGTTAATACCCATGAAAACAGGATATAAAGTATAGTGCAAACAACCAGTGACCCTAAAATCCCTATCGGCATATCACGTTTTGGATTTTTTGCTTCCTGGGCGGCAGTAGAAACTGCATCGAACCCGATAAAGGCAAAGAACACTACGCCGGCGCCCCTTAGTACGCCGCCCCAGCCGTGATTAAAAAATGGTAAATAGGAATATAATTTTCCGCTTGGCTGCATTACCGGCGGCGCGTTTTCAGGTATAAGGTACGGTGTGTGGTTCACCGGGTTTATGTACTTCCAGCCAATTGCGATAAATACCAATACTATGGCTACTTTTATAAATACAATAACAGCGTTAACCGTTGCCGATTCCTGCGTCCCTTTTATAAGAATTGCGGATAATAAAAGTAAAATAAATAATGCAGGTAAATTGATAATGCCGTGATGGCTAACTCCGTTTACAAGTACAGATTCCATCGGCGAGTGGCACCACTCATAAGGTATTCGATGCCCGACCAGGTTATTCAGGTATTCGCTCCAGCTTATAGATACCGTTGCCGCACCGAGGGCATACTCCAATACCAGCGCCCATCCAATTATCCAGGCTATAATTTCGCCCATGGTGGCGTAGGCATAAGTGTAGGCACTCCCTGCAATTGGGATGATAGAGGCAAATTCGGCATAACAAAGGCCTGCAAATGCGCAGCCGACAGCTGCTACAATGAAAGAAATGGTTACCGCAGAGCCTGCATGTTCACCGGCTGCGGAGGCAGTCCTCACAAAAAGGCCCGCACCGATAATAGCCCCAATGCCCAGTGCGATAAGGCTACCCGCAGTAAGCGTTCGTTTAAGTCCCGCCCCTTCTTCAGATGAGGCCACTAATTGCGCAATAGATTTTTTTACAAATAACTTCATGTTCTAATTAATAAGATCAGTTTAAATAAGTTAAGATCAGTTTCTCCAAACGTAGTTAAATTTATTGAAAACATAAAGTGCAGAATGTAACAATGGGAAGGGAAAGAATTACAGAATAATAGTTTGGTTTTAAGTTGATTGGGTTGGGTTGGATTGGGGGTTGCTTTGGATTAAGTTGATTAGGTTGGATTAAGTTGGATTGAGTTGATAATAGATGATGGATAATTAGCTTATTGATTTTTATAAGATAGAAGAAAGTTAGCCCCTAAAGTTATTTGTAGAAATTATGGGCGTTCCCTTCGGGCCGGGCTGTACGCTCATACGCCTGCAGGCCTTATGCTCATGGCCGGTATCCGCTGCCATCCCTAACGCTGATCCAGGCATCAAATCACCTATGTATTAAGTATATACGACTCTTAATTCACGTTTAATAGCGTTCCAGTCCCTTGCAGTAGTTTTGCCGTTTATAAAATCATTATCCCGTTTTAATATTTCTTGCTTGTGCCGTTCGGTTAGCCCTATGATATCACTATCGCTCTGATAAACATATTGCATCCTGTCGAGGAATTCGACCAGCGCTTTTTCTTGTTCTTCGGTATGGGGGGTAACTATAACGGTCATTAAAAAATCTAATAATACTAGCTGTCAAATTCAAAATCAAAAAAGAAGTACTATAATAAACAAAGGCCGCAAGCGCGGCCTTTGTTTATTATTTAAAAAGATAATTTTTACGCTTTCTTATCAACCTTAACTATTGCACTGCTCATTGCCTGTACTTTAATTACTTTTTGAACAGGATGGTTCATGCTGGTTGGTTTTTGCATGCTTGTATTTAAATGCGGTGCAATTACCAGCGAAACGATTGACATCAATTTGATAAGGATATTCATCGACGGGCCTGAAGTATCTTTAAACGGATCGCCTACGGTATCGCCTGTTACTGATGCTTTGTGCGGTTCTGATTTTTTATAATACATCTCGCCGTTGATCTCCACACCTTTTTCGAATGATTTTTTGGCATTGTCCCATGCACCGCCTGCGTTGCTCTGGAATAAGCCCATCAGCACGCCTGACACTGTTACACCTGCCAGTAAACCCCCCAAAACTTCCGGGCCAAAGGCAAAACCGATAATAATTGGGGTAACCAGGGCAATAAGGCCCGGGGCTACCATTTCGCGGATAGATGCTTTGGTTGATATGGCCACGCATTTCTCGTATTCAGGTTTACCGGTGTACTCCATAATGCCCGGTATTTCGCGGAACTGGCGCCTAACTTCTTCAACCATAGCCATTGCTGCACGGCCTACCGCCGAAATAGCTAAAGCAGAGAATATAAATGGTATCATACCACCAACAAATAAGCCGGCGAGTACGTTCGCTTTGTAAATATCAATATGCTCGATACCTGCCACACCAACAAAGGCTGCAAATAAAGCCAGCGAGGTCAACGCTGCCGAAGCAATAGCAAAACCTTTACCTGTAGCTGCTGTAGTATTACCTACAGCATCAAGGTTATCCGTACGGTGACGTACTTCTTCGGGTAAACGGCTCATTTCGGCAATACCACCTGCGTTATCGGCAATAGGACCGAATGCATCGATTGACAATTGCATAGCGGTGGTTGCCATCATACCTGCGGCAGCAATCGCTACTCCATAAAGGCCTGCAAAATAATGTGCACCATAAATACCTGCTGCCAAAACAAGGATAGGCAATACAGTTGATTCCATGCCAACGGCTAAACCTGCTATAATATTAGTAGCGTGCCCGGTTGACGACTGCCTGATAATACCCAGCACCGGGCGTTTGCCCATGGCGGTATAATATTCGGTGATCATCGACATCAAAGTACCTACAACCAATCCTACAACGATAGCGCCATAAACGCCATTCTTCGTAAAATGTGAGGATCCTACTTTTAATACACCGTTAGCCAAATCGCGCGTCATATGAAACTCGCCGTCAGGCAGCATCCATTGTACTACAAAATAAGTAGCTATCGCGGTAAAAATAATAGAAGCCCAGTTGCCTATGTTCAGCGCCTTTTGTACGCTGTCGGTCTCATTTTTTATCCTTACAAAGGCTGCGCCTACAATCGAGAATATCAAACCTAAGCCAGCAATTACCATCGGTAATAATACCGGGGCTATCCCGCCAAAATCATCATTCGAAACTATTTCGCGGCCCAAAACCATTGTGGCAAGCATTGTTGCTACGTATGAGCCAAAAAGATCGGCGCCCATACCTGCTACGTCGCCCACGTTATCGCCTACGTTATCGGCAATGGTGGCGGGGTTGCGCACATCATCCTCGGGGATGCCTGCTTCAACTTTACCAACAAGGTCGGCGCCAACGTCGGCAGCTTTGGTATAAATACCACCGCCAACACGCGCAAAAAGCGCAATTGACTCGGCCCCTAACGAAAATCCGGCCAAAACATCCAGTGCTTTTGCCATAAATTCGCCGTTTACATCATGCCCCTGGCTTCTTACATAATAGGTGTAAAAAACAATAAACAGGGAACCTAAGCCGATAATTGCCAAACCCGCAACGCCCAAACCCATAACGGTACCGCCTGTAAACGACACTTTTAATGCTTTTGCCAGGCTGGTACGTGCAGCCTGCGTAGTGCGCACGTTAGCTTTGGTAGCAATACGCATCCCTAAAAAGCCGGCAAAGGCGGACAGAAATGCGCCGCACAAAAATGAAACCGCTATCAGCGGGCTCGAAGTGGTAACTGTTGTACCTGACCAGGCCAGTAATATCATGGCTATAACCACAAAGTAGCTCAGCACTTTCCATTCGGCCTTTAAAAATGCCATTGCCCCGTCGGCAATGTGACCAGCAAGCTCGTTCATGCTGGCGTCGCCGGTTTCCTGTTTGGTAACCCACGAGGCCTTAATAGCCATGGCTACTATACCAACAAGCCCTAATACGGGAATAAGATAAATCAGGTAAGCGTTTAATTGATCCATATTTTAAATTTGGTGTTCCATCCGCAATATGGCAGACAGATAGTTATAATTTTTAAAAAGTTTGCAAATATAATCGGTCGGACGCAAATTAGTAAATTAATTTCTTTACAATAGCGTGTCAATTATAAAGTTTTTTGAATAGTTTAGAACCTTCAACATTAAACTATAGATGGAACCACTACAAGGACAACCAAAAATGAAACATGAGCTGGGTTTGCTCGACGGCACAATGCTTGTTGCAGGCTCGATGATAGGCTCGGGGATATTTATTGTCAGCGCGGATATTACGCGTAACATAGGCTCGGCCGGCTGGCTGATATTCGTTTGGATCATCACCGGGTTTATGACCATTACCGCCGCAGTTAGCTATGGCGAGCTTAGTGGCATGTACCCCAAGGCCGGTGGCCAGTATGTTTATTTAAAAGAAGCCTACAATAAATTAATAGCCTTTTTATACGGCTGGAGCTTTTTTGCCGTAATACAAACCGGTACCATTGCTGCTGTTGGTGTGGCGTTTTCAAAATTTACAGCTTATTTAATACCGGCAGTTAGCGAGGATAATATTTTATTTAGCACGATGATCGGCAAGCTGCATTTTTCTATCAGCGCGGCTCAGTTGGTTTCAATCGTAGTGATAGTGTTGCTTACTTTTATCAACACCAAAGGCGTTAAAAGCGGCAAGCTTATTCAAAATACTTTCACTATTACCAAGCTGTTAAGTTTATTCGGCCTGATAATTTTTGGTTTTTTTGCCCTTAAAGGCGATGTATGGCATGCCAACTGGGGCGACGCCTGGAATATGCACAAATTGCTTCCTGATGGCAGTTTTGGCAGTTTAACAATGGCTGCAGCGCTTGGGGCGATAGCAGCATCAATGGTGGGTTCTATTTTTAGCAGCGATTCCTGGAATAACGTAACCTTTATTGCCGGTGAAATGAATAACCCCAAACGCAATATTGGCCTAAGTTTATTTTTAGGGACGCTGATAGTTACCATTATTTATGTATCGGCAAATGTGATGTATACTGGTGTATTATCAATGCATGATATTGCCGGGGCTGACAAAGACAGGGTGGCCGTAGCAGCTTCACATGTTATTTTTGGAAATGTGGGTACGTATGTTATCGCTGTGATGATCATGATCTCGACCTTTGGCTGTAATAACGGGCTTATTATGGCGGGCGCCAGGGTTTATTATACCATGGCTAAAGATGGTCTGTTTTTTAAGAAGACCGGTACTTTAAACAAGTTTGCTGTCCCTGAATTTGGTTTATGGATACAGGCGTTGGTAGCCTCGATATTGTGCCTGAGCGGCAGGTACGGCGACCTTTTGGATATGATCTCCTTTGTGGTTGTTATATTTTACGTACTCACCATTTTTGGCATTTATAAGTTAAGGGTAACCAGGCCTGATGCTGAAAGGCCTTATAAAGCTTTCGGATACCCGGTTTTGCCAGCCATTTACATCATTATGGGTATTGCTTTTTGCATATTGCTTATTATTTATAAGCCTGAGTTTACCTGGCCGGGATTGATTATTGTGCTTATCGGCATCCCGATATATTATATAACAAAATACTTTTCCAAAAATGAAGATCAAACAGATCTCGCTTCTTAGTTTACTTTTTATTGCGGGCAATGCTTTTGCCCAGCCGCTTGAGCAAAAACTGCAAACGGCTTTTAACAGGTTACAGGCGGATAGCCAATGCAGGTACGCATCGGTTTCCTTAACGGTGCTGGATGCTAAAACGGGCGAGCAGGTATTTGCGGCCAACCCCAATATGGGCCTGGCAACTGCATCTACATTGAAAACCGTTACCACCATTACAGCCTTTAATTTATTGGGAAAAGATTTTCAATACCAAACACAATTTGGTTATAGCGGTTTGATAAGCGCTGATGGTACCCTTAACGGGGATGTTATTATTAAAGGTGCGGGCGACCCAACTTTAGGCAGCTGGCGGTATGAAACAACGCACGAAAATTATATACTTAATTTGATGGTTAGCGCCCTGCAAAAAGCGGGCATCAAAAAAATTAACGGGCGCATTATTGGGGATGATTCTATTTTCGGTTCACAGTCGATTCCTGATGGGTGGATATGGATGGATGTTGGCAACTATTACGGCGCCGGAACATCGGGCCTTACCTGGCGTGAAAACCAGTTTGATATAAAGCTCGCTACCGGGAGGGTTGATAGTCCGATTGGCATTTTGCGCGAAGTGCCTGCCGTGCCATACCTTGATTTTAAAAGTGAGCTGATAAATGCACCATCAGGCACGGGTGATAATGCATATGCTTTTTTACCTGTAGATAGCAAGTTGATGTACCTGCGGGGAACGTATGCCGAAGATCAAAGTAAAAAAAGCATCTCCGTAGCCGTGCCCGACCCTGCCTATGACGCTGCGTTCCGGTTAAACGATACTTTAAAGCGATTAGGTATTTTGGTAAGCAATGATCCTGAATCAACCAAAATATTGACAGAAAAGAGTTTGCCAGGGCCTCAGATCGCAACGAACTTAACAACCATTTTATCGCCGCATTTAAGCCAGATCATTTACTGGCTCAATCAAAAAAGCATCAACCTGTATGCCGAGCAGTTGCTTAAAACCATGGCCTGGAAAGCAGGCAAACAGCCTACTACCGAAAATGGCGTTAAGGTGGAACATGAGTTCTGGAAAGCGCGCGGCATCGACCCGCATTCACTGAATATTGTTGACGGCAGCGGCCTGTCCCCCGGCGACAGGGTGACTACCTTAACTATGGCCACCATCCTGCAATCAGCGAAAACGGCTGACTGGTTTCCTGATTTTTATGAAAGTCTGCCCACTTACAACAACATGAAAATGAAAAGCGGCAGTATACTTAATGTACTTACCTATGCCGGCTACCAAACTTATCATGGCCGCGAACTTTGCTTTTCAATAATGGTGAATAATTTTAACGGCAGCAGCAGGGAGGTGAAGGAGAAGATGTTCAGGGTGCTGGATGAGTTGAAGTAGGCCCTGGCCTCCTGAAGGGGGATTTTTTGATTGCAGGTATTAATTTAACTTTTAGTCGAGACTAGTTACAAGTTCCGACAGACGAATGACACATTTTTTTTTAAATGATTGAATTAAATCCTCATTTGTTGCTTTCTTCTGAATTTGCCGAGGAATTGTCATCGTCACCCATAAATGGCACTAAGGCGCGGGGTGTTTATAATCCAATGCAGTTCGTTTTAAGATTAAGAGAAGATGTTCATAAACAATTAGAGGAGATTAATCCTGGTGTCTCTTCGGGGTCAATTTCAGATGATCAAATCCAAGCGTTTTCAACGTATCTACACGAAACAATTCATTGGTGGCAGCATGTGGGTTCGAATTTTGGACTAATATCAAGCTTAAAATTTCCGGCCCAGACACACATTGTCCACAGTGATTTAAAAGCTTTATTGAATAATACGGGCGCATTTAAATCAATTATAAAATTTGACAGCTTATATCCCGAAAATATACACGTCAACAAAGTATTAAATTATTGGCACGATATCGAATTTGCCGGCCAAATAGCGTTTGATCATAAAAGGATGTTTAACATCGCTAATAATCCATATTTTGATTGTTGGGGTCATTCTTATCATATTATGTGGGCTTCGGCAATATGGACGCTGGGAAGCACCTTTGACAAAGAGTTTTCATTTTTACCTAATATAAAAAAATGGGACGAGGGATTTAAAGAACTTAAAGAAAAAAAAGTTCAAGGCTTTTACTATGGTTCACCAAACGGAATCCCCCCAATTGGGACAAAGGCAATATTTGAAGGCCAGGCTAGATTTTCACAACTACAATATTTAAGTCGTGCATTTAACGGCAAAGGAGATCTAAATGATTTCGAAAAAGCTGGAATGCTTAAAGGAATTTATGTTGAAGCTTTCGATCTTTTCTTACGTATTATTGGTGAATCAACGCCCTCAAAAGCAGATGACCCATTAATAGGTTTGTTCCTGTTGGTATGCGACATAGCTGTTAACCCCACTGATGGATTCCCTTTTGATATCACCCAATATGAATCTTTCGTATTTTTAAATGACCCAGGGTACCGCTTTCTTATTCTTTGTCAAATGATCAGGGACAAACACCCCCAACTGAAATCAATCATCCGTGAATACTCAAAAGAAGAATACGTTGCAGTCAGTGCCGTATTAGCTAAGTCTATAAGTTGCTTTTCTCCTTATGAAAGTGCCAATTATGTTCTTCATTGGATAAAGAAAGAGAATATAATTAATGAATTACTTCAACAGGAAGTACTTTATAAATATTCATCAGAAAATCTTCCGATAAGATTATTCTTTTCAAAATTTTTACGCTTTCAGGAAGACAAATTTAAATACCCTCAACTATTTTGTTGGCCTGGGATGAATTTCGCAGAAATAAAAGGTAATACTGTTAACCTGTCAGAGGTTTATCGATTATTTGAAAAACATAAAGCTCTATTTATTGATGATGTCAATGGTAATATATATCATTCAGCAATTGATAATTATACTGAAAAGCAAATTGATGAAACATTTAATGATTTTTACGCATGGAATGCTTCTTATGACATGGTAAGAAAGTGGATTAACGACGAGGGCCCATTTACTTTTAACTATGAATGGCTTACTTCAAAATTTTCGCGGGATCAAATGCGACAATGGGCATCTAATAATTTCGAGAGTTCATTTGGAGTTAGTCCTGATGAGTTTAAGATTTTGTAGCCCCTACTAATACTTTACATTTCCATACTAACAAGATAATTCTATTTCCTTTTCTTTATCAGTTTCCAATTCAACAGATAGCCTTACTTTAACGTTAAGGGCATGAAGTATCCTTAAAAAATTGGCAATGGTAACGTTGTTATAGTTTTTTTCAATGCGGCTGATCTGTGCTTTACCTACGCCAACCAAGCTACCCAATTCTTCCTGAGATAATTTTTTTAATTTGCGTACGTGTCTTATTACGTCGCCTAATATTTCTTCCTTAAGTTCAGCTTCATAAATATCCCTTTCGTGTGTCCCTGTTTCGCCAAAAAGTTCATCTTTTAACTCATCCAGTGAAACTGCATTATAACCTTTGGGTATCTCAATCTTACCGCTTGAAAGTCCCGTTTTCAAACCTTTAGATTTTTTCATCTGTAATAAATTTATTTATGTACGATTTTGTATATCAGCTATTAGCTAATTGAAAATCTCTTTTTATTCGTTCTGCCTTGTCAATCTGTTGTTGCGGCGTTTTGTCGCCCTCTTTCTCAAAACCATGTGTTGCAATAACGACTGTCATTTTCTCGTCTTTACTTCGCGTAAAAAAGGCAAATATCCTAAACCACTTATAGGAATCTGCTATACGAAACTCCCAAATATCATCCGTACCTGTAAGCTTTCTAAAATAATCTTTTTTAATTGTGCCCATTCGCACGTAGTCCATCGCTTTAACCAATTTCTTTTGTGCTGATTTCGGCATTGCTTTGATGAAAGCTTTTGCTTCGTCTAAAATCAATATATCATAGGCGTTCATTAATTAGATTGTATATTAAAGCAAATATAAATAAAAGTTTCTACATACAGAAACAAACTATAGTTTTGGTTCCCTAATATTAGTTGCAGTTGAAAACTGCTGCCATGCGCCACCACGAGTTACGCTCCGATAAACTCGCGGGCAATGTCATTAAGTTAAGAGATTAAGAGAATTAATATCGAATACCCAACACCGAATTTCGAAAAATGAAGTAAGAAAATTCGAAATTCGATATTCAAAATTCATTATTCGATATTAAATCCCTTCACTCGTCCTTAACTTAATGACATTGAACTCGCGGGAGCGGTGATAGAGACGCAATACTTGCGTCTTCCCACATGCAATGCCAAACATCCTAAATCCCCGATTTTATACTATTAAACGGCATGCCCATCCCATCAGCTGCATATTGGGTAAGCACTTTATTTTTTATGATGATGTAATCGCCGTTGGGGGTTACCAGCCATTTATCAATGCCATCTTCGGTTACTTTTTGGGGCACGGTTGCTGAAACTACTTTGGCAACGGAATCCAACTCGATAATATACAGGCTGTTCTTTTTGTCCGCAGGATCATTAAAAGGGATGATTACAGTATGGTTATAATCATCGATAAACTTTCCTATCACCGTTTTCCCTTCAATTTCTTTGGGCTGCAAGGCAAGCAGCGCCTTCGCCCTTTCAGTGCTTAGGCCGAAAATTTTAAGGCGCACAACTTTGCCTTGTTCGTCCTTTAAGGTATCGGTTGGTTTAACTTCAGTGTCTTTTATATACCTCGCCGATGCATAGTAACTATTGTCGCCGGCGCTAACATCGGTATTACCGGGAAGTAAATAATGTATGGCCAGGTTTTGTATTTGAGCACTATCTGTTTTTAACTTTCCCGCGATTAACAATAGTTGTTTACTTGCCATCCGGTTATCTATATGCACATTTACGGTTGTCAGCGTATCTGTCTTAAACACCTTCGAAACCGTATAATGGGGGACATTTTGTGCTTTTTTACTGCATGCAAAAAGTACTGTTAACAGGCAAATGGGTATTAAACTTTTAAAAATCCTTATCATAAATCAATCAAATAAAACGGTGGCCGGGGCTTTGTCACCTTATTAAAGTAACGTATCCGCCTATGGTTTTCTTTTCTTCGCCCGGCATGGTAAAGGTAGCTATCCAATAGTAAACTCCAAATGGTACGGGCTTACCGTTGTATTTTCCATCCCAACCATTGGTAACACTCTCCGACTGAAATACCTGCATTCCCCAACGGTTATAGATAATAACCCTATAGCTATCGGGATTAGCGTCCTGGTTGGGCCTGAATATATCGTTTACTCCGTCGCCGTTAGGCGTAAATGTATTAGGAAATACTACCGGGTCGCACTTATCCTGCAAAATATTTACATTGATCGTATCAACAACGCAGCCCAGGTTATTTGAGAACAAAAATTGGTTTATGCCCGGGCTTAAATTTTTAATGTGCTGGTTAAATTTATAGATGTCACTCCCATGGCTTATTTTATAGAAGCTTGTGTCGATATCTGTCACCGAAAATATTACTTCACCGGCCAGGTTGCAAACTGCATTTTTTACGTGGTAGGTTATATTCTGCTTGTTTATGGTAAAATCGGGCACGGTTACCGGCTGCTGGTATGTATTACCACCCGAAGAAACAATATAAAGCGTGTAATCGCCTGGCGCAACAAAATCAAAAATCCCGGTAGTATCACTTACATTATTCAAAGTAAAAGTATAAAAGGTGCCGTCAGGCGGACTTGAGGTAAACACTTTTACACTCGCCTGTCCATAAGCACTACACTCAGGTTGTATTTGTAGGTTAGTGACCTTTATCGGCGGACATGTATCCTGCAACAGGGTGCAGTCCTCTTCATCGGCTATGCAGCCGCCCGGGTTTAAAATGATAAAATGATAAGTACCTGCACCTAAGCCCGCAAACGTTTGGCCGAAATTATAAGTGGTGTTATTGTATTGAATTTTATAATTTGAACCGGTTGCATCTACATCCAGCGCTATTTTACCGGGTAAATTGCATACCGGGTTTGTTTTGGTAACCGTGATAACGGGGTTATTAATAGTATAATCGGGCACGTTAAAATTTATTGCAACAGGTGTTTCGCCGTCGTTGGCCGTAACTGTTATCTTGTAGTGGCCGGGTGCCAGCCCATCAAAAATCCCGTTTGAGTTTGCCTGCCCGGTATTCAGGGTATAAGTGTACTGACTTGTATGGGGCTCACATAAAACCTCGGCGTGGGCTTTATTAAACATACCACATTCCTGCGTAACGCCTACAGTATCCACCTGTATGGTTGGGGGTTCATTAAATAGGGCTACGCCCGCTGCATCGAGAATATCATAAGGTATTGAACCAATATTGCCTTTTACAACTTTATTTTGTATATCAAGCTGAAGGATACTGCCATCACTTGCAAAAGCATACATAATATTATTTCCGTTTACTACAGCGGTGGCCAGGCCGTAAATAGCCTCGCCTGGAATTGGGATATAAAGTTTGCTTTGCGGAGGATTGCCGATCTGTACTTTTACTATCCCCTCTGGCGCTGCCATAAATAATGAACCGTTGTAAAACGCAAGGTCGCCGCCGGAGGAGTAAGGCATTATACCGAGGTTAGTAAATTGACCGCTGTTAGCATCAATTGTAAATAACTGGGTACCACTGGCAAAATATAAAAGACCATTGCCATCAACAGTTAGGGCGTTGCCCCCGCCTGCAGCAATAAATTTGCAATTGCTGGTGGTTGGTGAATTTCCGGTGGTTATATCTGCAACATATAAATCGCCGCCGGGGGTAGTGTAATAAATTTTATTGCCTGATGCTGTAATAGAATAGTAAGAATTATTGCCACAGCCGGAAACAGGCTGCGTTGTTGGCCCATTTGGCGTCATCGTAATTAAAATAAGGGAACCCTGGTCTGTTGAAACATAAAATTGCTGGCCATAACCCTTAATTAAAAATAAAAGGAAAATTATTAAAGAAAATACTTTCTTAGTCATGGGTTAGGTGGAAGATGGATACCAGGCATTTATAATTGCTTGCGCTAATTTAGGTTAATTATGTTATTAAACCTTATTTATTAAATCCCGTGCCATGCCTTTGTTAATGTTCAAATAATTCATAATTTTGATAATATGAACTTACAAGCTGAAAAACTTGAGATGGTTAAAATGATAATTGATACTAATGATAAAAATATCATCAGGGAGGTAAAATCATTATTTAAAACCCGTCATGGAGAACTAAATAAAAGAGATGGCCTGGAAGAATTCTATGAAGGTTTCAGGGATGGTGTTCGTGAGGTAAAATCGTCCGTAGATGGAATTGCTGAATTAAAAGATGCTAAAACCTGGCTTGATGAACTTCAGGATTAAAATTACCGGGAATTTTGACAAAGAAGCAAAACCATTGCTTAAAAAGTACCCTTCTTTTAAAAAGGATATCGCAAATTAATTGATGACCTTGAACTAAACCCTGAACTTGGCAAACCATTAGGACATAATCTATATAAAATACGAATTGCTATAAGCAGTAAAGGCCGTGGCAAGTCAGGGGGCGCCCGAATTATAACTTATGTTATTCTTGAAAATAAAGTTGTTCATCTGATTTCTATCTATGATAAAGCTGAATACGATACAGCTGAAATAAATATACTTTTAGAAATATTAAAGAGTGAGGGATTATAAAACCGGCTCAAATAATCCCATACAAAGCTCCACCCTTCTCCCCCATGCTATCTACTAATTTTTCAATTTCCGGGTCTTTTTCAAGCGCCGGTGCATGGTGCGGTTTGATGCGGGCGTCAATAATCAAAGGACCTTTACATCCCCAGTGCTTATGTTCGGTAAAGCTGTTTATGCCATAAATATCATGTGATGGGTTGCTGCGCGTAAACGTTACCCAAACAAAATTATTGATGTTCTGGGCAGTGAATGCAGCATCGTCACATAAAACCATTAACGGCAGGCCATCCAGTTTGGCATCTTTTAGTTCTTCTTCCAGTATTTCAAAAATCAATGGCGAGTCACTGTGTTTTATGTTTTTGGGCACTTCAACAGCCAGTATGCCTGGCATCACCATTTTATAGTTTACAAAGGGGCGTGGCAGGCTAAAACCAGCAGGCAATACGTTCCAAAGCTCTCTTTTCACTTCTCCCGCCACGGCTACTGCCACTTTACTGCCAGAGTTTAGCCCCTCGCCACTATAATCAAGCGTATCTATGGTGGTGTTGGTATAAAAATGCAGGTCGCGGGTAAGGTCTATCCTTTGCAGGATATGTTTTAAGAAGCCGCCGATGTCGTTTACATTTAGCTTTGGGTCATCTTCTTGCGCCGCAATGAAAAGGTATTTGGCCAAACTAAGCTGGCCTTTGCCTAATATGTGATTGGCAATAGTGAGTATTTCCTGCGGTTTGCGCTCGTTTGAATACGGTGTATAACGTTCGCTGCCGATAGCAAACAATAATGGGTGTACACCTGCTGCATCAACCGCATTTACAGCATGCAGGCCGGGTATTTCTTTTGGGATAGCAGCGCCCGTAATTTCATGAATGAGCGCGCCGAAGCTGGTATCCTCCTGCGGCGGCCTGCCTACTACCGTAAACGACCAAATAGCGTCCTTGCGGTGGTAAACATTATGCACTTTTAATAGCGGGAACGGATGTTTCAAACTATAATAGCCCAAATGATCGCCAAAGGGGCCTTCGGGTTTATTATCGTGGGGCATTACCGTCCCGGTAATTACAAAATCGGCATCTGCCGAAATGCAAAAACCTTCATTATCATAAAAATAACGAAAACGGCGGTTGCCCAACGCCCCGGCAAACGTCATTTCCGATAAGCCCTCGGGCAATGGCATTACCGCAGCCACAGGGTGCGACGGCGGGCCGCCGACAAATATACTCACCTTTAAGGGCTGGCCTTTTGCATTGGCTTTGGTTTGATGAACGCCAATACCACGGTGCAATTGGTAATGCAATCCTATTTCTTCGTTTAAAATATAATCGTTGCCGCCCATTTGTATACGGTACATGCCAAGGTTGGCGTTCATGATGCCTAATTTATCAGCATCTTCGGTATAAACCTGCGGCATGGTGACAAACGGGCCGCCATCTTTGGGCCAGTTCACAATTTGCGGCAATTCGCTGATATGGCATTTTGCAAAATTAACAGGCGCATTTTTGCTGACTTTCATTGGCAAAGCCGATAAAGCCGTTAGCGCAACGTTGGCATATTTAAAAGGATGTTTTATTGCTCTTATGGGATCGGATTTTAAATCGACCAATATTTTTATCTTATCCAAAGTATCCCTGAAAATAAACTTCGACCGCTCCAACGTTCCAAACAAGTTGGATACCGCAGGGAATTTACTGCCTTTAACATTTTCGAACAGGATAGCCGGGCCATTATGTTCAAACACGCGTAAATGAATAGCCGCCATTTGCAGGTGAGGGTTAACCTCCTCTTTTATACGGATAAGGTGGCCGTGCTTTTCGAGATCAGCAACGCAGGCTTGTAAACTTGGGTAACCCATTTTATAGGTAAAAAATTTAAAAGCCAAAAGTACTCAAATTTGGGCGATTGGTAGATTGACTTAGTAGGTTTTAATGCAACGACGGTTCCATCAAATTCCGGTCGCAGGAGTTCTCTCTGTATTGTCGTATTTGGCCCTTTCAGGATTGTAGCAATACTTCACTAAATCTATAGACAAACATTAAAGTAAGTGCTTGAAAAAAGTTATTATTACTTTTGCGGCCATAACTTTATTTGCCTGCATGTCGGTAATTGTATTTACACTTATTATCCTTATCGGTTCCTATTTTGCTGGTTTGTTAGGCTCGCTAACCGGGCTTGGCGGCGGATTTATAATTATCCCTTTGCTGACTTTACTACTGAATGTTGATATTAAATATGCTATCGGCGCTTCGCTGGTATCTGTGATTGCCACGTCGTCGGGCTCCGCAGCGGCATATGTACGGGAGGGGATCACCAATATGCGGCTGGGCATGTTTTTAGAAATCGCTACTACCGCCGGCGCCATGTGCGGGGCTATATTGGCTTTATATATTCCAACCAATTATATTGCTGTTTTATTTGGCCTTATTTTAATTTGTTCGGCGTTACTATCTTTACGAAAAAAGGCAGAAATAATTGTACACCAAAAAAGCTACCTGGCCGAAAAATTAAAGCTTAACAGCTTCTACCCTGTGAACGGCAGCACGGTTAAATATAGTGTTACCAACGTGGCAGGTGGTTTTTTTATGATGTTATTTGCAGGGGCTATTTCGGGCTTACTGGGCATAGGCTCAGGCGCTTTAAAGGTGATAGCTATGGATACTGTTATGCGTATCCCGTTCAAGGTATCAACCACTACCAGTAATTTTATGATAGGTGTTACCGCTTCGGCAAGTGCTGTAGTTTATTTTCAGCGCGGGTATATTAGTCCGGGGCTGGTGATGCCGGTAGTAATAGGCGTACTGATAGGGGCGTTTACAGGGTCGAAATTATTGGTAAATGCTACATCGTCAAGATGGCTGCGGTTGATCTTTGCGGTAGTAGTATCAGTTTTAGCGGTGCAGATGATCTATCACGGGATCGCGGGGAAGATATGAAGTAGTCTATGGTCAATAGTCCATGGACCATAGCCGGATTGGATTAACCGAAGGAAAAATGAAATCATGGACCATCGACTATGGACTAAACAAAACGAATGATAAAATTCAAAGATAAAGACATGCAATTACTGCTCGGCAAAGTGCTGAGGGCTGGTACGGTAATATCTGTAAGCATTGTTTTTATTGGCGGGCTATTTTATTTATACCGTCACGGCCATACCATTGCCGATTACAAAAAATTTAAAGGCATCCCTGACTTTGTACAGCATTTTAGCGGTATTATAGGAGGTGTTTTGAGCCTTAAGGGGCAGGCCATTATTCAGCTTGGTATCATCCTGTTAATTTCCACACCTATACTAAGGGTCGCTTTTTCAACCATGGGTTTTGTGCTCGAGAAAGATTATATGTATGTAGGTATAAGCATGCTGGTATTGCTTATTATTTTTGTAAGCATGCTTAGTGGGCATGCTGGGTAAGGTTTTAAACTGCCACTATCTTACAGGTTTTAATTTACAACCTTCGTCCTGTTTTGTTCCTCTTCATTCCCTGTATGATGCGTTGATCTTACCGCTGTTTTTCCGAACCTGTAAGTAAACGTTAGTTTTACTATCTGGCTTTCTTTTTTATCCACTATTGACATATCGAGGTTCTGATAATCGGTATGGCTCCTGTCCCGAAGAGTGTTAAAAATATCGGCAGCGACTAATTTTAAGCTTCCCTTTTTATTAAATAACTGCTGGCTAATGCCCGCATCTTCGTAATAATAGGCTTTGAACTGGTTTACCCCATAAAAACTTGGGGACTCGTAATGTGACAAAAGATCCGCTGAAACGGTTTTACTTATAATAAAGTGCATATTAATATCCAAAATAATGTCTGGGGTGCCTTTATTTAGGTTTCCGTATGCAGGGTAAGCAACATAACGCTGATAGCCCGCATTAAGGTTAATATCATTATTCCACCAACTTGTAAAAGCAGCCGGAACAAAAAACTTTACGCCGTAGTTATAAACTGTGCCGAAATTCACATTTGTAGATATGTTTACTTTTGATGTGTCGTTTTGTTCGTAAAAGTTAAAATCATCGGCATTAGTAATTATATTGCTGTATAATGTTGCTACAAAAGTTTTATTATAGGTGTATGATAACTCTATCGTATTACTATATTCCGGTTTTAAATTGGGGTTTCCCGATGTGAAATCGTAAAGGTCTACATAATACAAAAAGGGGTTTACCTGCTCGTAGTTTGGTCTCGTTATCCTCCTGTTATAACTGATCGAAAAATCGTGCTTGTCGTCATATTTGTAAGTGAGCAGTAACGTTGGGAACAGGCCCACATAATTGCTGTTTACCACATTGCCCAATGTTACCGAGTTGCCGCTGGCTACGGTTTGTTCGGCCCGTAGCCCGGCTGTAAGGCCGAATTTATCGAAATTATTATCATAATTTACATAAGCAGCATTTACATTTTCGGTATAAACAAAGTGGTTGGTAAAATTAGGGTCGTTTTGATATTGCCCGTTTATCAGTGGGCCGAATATCAGGTCGTTATTACTAACCACATTGCTATATTTAATGCCTGCCTCAAATTTGGAAGTTTTTGAAATGGGGTCGGTAAAGTCAACCTGCGACTGCCACATATATATGTTTGATGGGGACAGGTTTTGTAGCAATTCGGGCGCTCGGTATTGGCCGCCCGAAGGATCATAAAACATATTAGTGATATACTCCGCCGAACTGCGATTATAATTACTATAATTAAGGTCGGCCGAAAGGGTTTTTCCTGCCTTATCAAGCTTACCGTTATAATTTAAATTGTAATTTGTCCGGGTTAGGTGCCTGTTAAGGTTTGAATTTGCGGTGATAGTTGAATCCAATACCCCCTGGTTATTAATTTGCAAAATATTGTCTTTTGTATAACTATCATCGATTATTGAGCCGGTGACCAAAAACCCTATGGTTTGGGTGGGCGATAAATAGTAATCGGTACCTATGCCAAAACTATTATTCTGGCTTTTTTGAACACTGTTATAATCAACATCGTAATCGCTTGTTACATTATTGAAGTTAATGTCCCTGTCGGATGTAAAATCATGGAATGTTTTATTATTACTGTAGGTATAATTACCAAAGATATTGAACTTATCGGTACGGTTGTTAAACACTATGCCGGTATTGCCTTTATAATAGCTGCCATAACCTGCCGTACCGGTAACAGAAGCATTGAACCCGTTATTTTTCCCCTTCTTCAAAACGATATTAACAATGCCCGCGCCTGATGCGTCATATTTGGCGGAGCCGCTGGTGATCAGGTCGATATGATCTATAGTACTGGATTGCATCCCTTTCAGTATGCTTGCCAGGTCTTCGCCTGTCAGGTTGGTGGGTTTTCCGTCAATAGTAACTAAGGCGCCCTGGCGGCCTATAATGCTGATAACATTATTATTATCAACCCTTACCCCCGGCGATTGCCTCAATATATCAAATGCCGAATTACCTGTGGCCAATATACTATTCTGAACGTTCAGTGTTATTTTGCCTGGCGAGGCTTCAATTTCGGGCTTTGAAGCGACAATAGAAACCTCCTTCAAAAGTTTCGCTGAAACGCTTAACATAATATCCGGCACTTTAACCGGGGTCCCTGCGGTAATTAAATAAGGGCCCGCGTACGATTTATCGTAGCCTACAGCGCTCACCAGTACCAGATAACTATCCGGTTGCAGGCCTGCAAAGTGGAATAAGCCATCATTATCAGTTATGGTATTGCTTACTATGGATGAATCTTTATATTTTATTAATATTATGGTGGCTGCCGGTGCGGGGGAATGATCCGCAGTTAAAACTTTGCCTTGCAGGGCAGCACCTGTTGCCTGGGCATACAAATGATTATATAAACCAGTTAAAAATAAAAGGAATAGGCCACCGAACAAAAGCTTCATTAACAGGTATTGTAGAAATTTACTATATATTATCCTTTAATTAAATCCGCCACAATATAGCAACAAATAATTACCCGATAGATATAAATTGTTTAACGCTGTATTAATAATAAAAGTTACCAGAAAAGGGCCTGGATGGAAGAACCAAGAGGCAAGAATCAAGAGCCAGGTGAGACAGCCCTGTATATCAATCACAACAAAATAATTGACTATATTATTGAATACAACTTTTCTTGCATCTTGATTCTTTGCTTACGATTAGTTCTAATAATTATGGTAAGCCTTTACGAAAATTTATTTCCTTTATTACTGTAAATTTACCGCAATTAAACATGATGATTAAAATAGTTGCTCATGAATGTTAGCCAGCCTACATTGCGTACTGTTAACGTTACAAGGTATGTTACACCTTTACGCGAAGGCGGGTCATTGCCGGCAATTGCCGAAGCAGATGATGGTTTTTTATATGTACTAAAATTTCGCGGCGCCGGGCAGGGCGCAAAAGCCTTGATCGCGGAACTTATTGGCGGCGAAATTGCCCGTGCATTAGGCTTAAAAGTACCCGAAATAGTTTTTGCCAATCTTGATGAAGCGTTCGGTCGCACCGAACCTGATGAGGAAATACAAGACCTGCTTAAAGCAAGCGTTGGGCTCAACCTTGCACTTCATTATTTGCAGGGTGCCATCACGTTTGATCCATCTGTTAACACCGTTGATACGAAACTTGCCTCGCAAATTGTTTGGCTTGATTGCCTGCTTACCAACGTTGACCGTACCGCCCGCAATACCAATATGCTCACCTGGCATAAGGAATTATGGCTTATCGATCACGGGGCATCGCTTTATTTTCATCACTCATGGCATAACTGGCTTGAGCAGGCCAAACGGCCATTTGTGCAGGTGAAAGACCATGTATTGTTACCGTGGGCCACCGAACTGGAAGCGGTTGACGCGGAATTTCGCACTATCCTTACAGACGAACACATACAATCAATCGTAGCTTTAATACCGGATGAGTGGCTTACGGGCGAAGACACTTTTGAGTCGCCCGATGACTACCGGCAGGCATATGCCCAATTTTTACTGACCAGGATAGCAAATTCAGAAATTTTTATTAAAGAGGCACAAAATGCAGCAGAAACACTTATTTGAGTATGCCGTTATCCGCGTAGTGCCGAGGGTAGAGCGCGAAGAATTTCTGAATATCGGCGTAATACTTTATTGCGCCAAACAGCAGTTTTTACAGGCAAAGTACCTGCTTGATGAAGCACGCTTAAAGGCATTTTATAGTGATTTGGATATTGTTGAGCTAAAAGAGCATGTATGCTCGATAGAACGCATTTGCAAAGGCAGCAAAGAAGCCGGGCCAATAGGCAAGCTGGACATAGCCTCCCGTTTCCGTTGGCTCACTGCAACACGCAGCACAGTTGTGCAAACATCCAAAGTACACCCGGGGTTTTGTAATGATGCAATGGAAACGCTGGAAAAGCTGTTTGGGCAGTTGGTGGTGTAGGGGGATACACTATTTCTTCTCTCCCTCATGTTCTGCTTCTAACCGTACTTTTTTCAAATCAATCCGTATCAAAGCAAACAAGCTCATATAAACATTGGCTACAAATACCAATGCAAAGCCGGCAATAATATATCCGCGCCAGCCATCAAATAGTAATGTGTAATTGGTGATGATAAGCAAGGCAATAGTTACATAGTGACTGAAGCAATACTCGCAGGTAAACAAGTAAAAAAATTTGCGCTCGGCTATGGTTTTTCCATTGTGACTGCGTTTAAGGCAATATTCATGAGGCTCTTTAAAAACCTCTTCGTGGGTAACTGTCCAGGCTATGCAGGCAATTGGGATAGCCAGAGTAAATAACCAGGCAATTTGGGTACTTAAATCCATAAACGTATAAATGCATTTTTTTACAAAAGGTTTTGATTTAAAGGGGAATATGGGGCATGTTACATTTCGTAGAGACGCAATACTTTGCGTCCCTACGGTTTCACCTTGCTCAATTGAAACCCAATTGTGAATTGGAAAGTATTGTTATACGACCGGCCACTACCAAAACCAGAAGTAACCTGGTAACCGCTTAGACTCCGTAACCACGATGCCTCAAAGCTTAAGCGTTTAACCTGGAAGTTTACCCCACCGGTAACACCCAAATTAAAGCTTTGCAGATATGTCGCCCCTTTTAATAAATTGATTGTTTTGGCATAGTAGGCTGTATCGGCTTTAATCCCTGCAGGCAGCAAACTACTATGAACATTAATTGTTTTTACAGGAACATTGAACACGGGGCCGCCTACAAAGCTAATGTTACTGTTGACCCTATATATTGTCCTTAAGGGCACACTAACCGAATAAAACTTACCGGAATTTACTATCTGTATCAACTGCCCCGAGTCAACCTTGCTACCATTGGCGTGGCCATAGGTAGTGGTAATAGTTTGCGGGCTAAACAATCTTACCTGGGTATTAATACCCCACTTATCATTTAAATGATAAGTGCCGTATAGCCCGAAATATAAATCGATAGGCGAGCTGCCGTAAAAATTTGAATTCTGGCTTTTAGGCGTAAAGCTGCCAGATGAATTTACGCCGGTTAACAAACCCCAATCGATATTTGATTGCGTTGAATTTTTATTTGCGGTATTTTTTATTTTCGGGGATTTTCCTGCCTTACCGGCTTTACTACCTGGTTGTCTTCCATCGGTTATTGATTTTCGGGCTATACTAATGGTTGAAGCTGTTATCGGAACGGGATATATAGCGTTGCTATTCCGACCAAAGCCAACCATCGGCGCAAGGGAAAGCAACGCTGGGTATTGCGGTGTATGGCTACTATCAATTTTACCTGTTATTTTATCAGCCCCATTTACCTGCTTATTTGTTCCGTTAACTTCGAAATGATTTGCATGCCCGTTTAAATTGCCCGCCACTATAGGTCCGCTATTAATAATACCATGTACATTACCATATCTACCGCCATTGCGCTGTGAACTGCCATGTTTTAGAACATTATTTTTATTGGATGACCGAAACGGTTTGCCACTGGTATAACTAATTGTCCGCAGACTTCCGCTTGCTCGGTTTGCCACACTTAAATTGTTCCTTTTAGCCACTGCGCCGGAACTTTTACCAGGAATGGTGCCTGCTCCTGATGGCGTTGAAGCTGAAGCATTTGCCGCTGATTTTGCTGATGCAATTCCGGAACTTTTAGCAGCACCGGGGTTAGACTGCCTTTCATTTTGCAAGTCAGCAGATGAATTTACTGTGCTGAGGCTGTCCTTAGTTTCTGTAGTTGAATTGTGCGTTAAAGAATCGGGGATAGTATTATTTGATATACTATCGATACTCGATATTATTTTATTCTTATGATGATAGCTAAATGTATGTCCGTGCTTATGCTTTTTTATTTCGACTATATTGGACACTATATACGTCATAGCGGCCGCCGACATAGATACAAACAACACCGACATCAGCTTAAAGCCTTTTGACCGTGATGGCTTCCCGGCCTCAACAGGCAAATGTTGATCCAGCAAGCCTTGCATGTGCTGCCAGTCTGTCTGCGGGTCATCATTTATCCGCAATTCGCTTCTCTTTTTCTGCCAAAGCCCGAAGTATTTTAATGAATTTTTCATTGTGCTTTGTTACTCCTTTCTTTTGGCCGATCAGCGCTTTTACGGGGTGTTTCAAGCAATGCCCTAAGTCTTTTTTTCGCTTCGGCTAAATGCCAGCGCGATGTGCCTTCGCTTATATTTAGTTGTTCGCCTATTTCTTTATGTGTAAAACCATCCAGCACCGATAAATTAAAAACGGTTTGGGTTGCAAAAGGCAATGTTCGTACGTTTTGTAAAATATCTTCAAAAAAAAGCTTTTCTAATATCGAGGGGTTGATAAATATTTCTTCCCCGTCACTCTCTGAAACGGTTGCTGTGCTGAATTTCAACTCTTTGCGGCAAAGGTCGATCGAGGTAAAAATCATGATCTTCCTGATCCAGCCGCCCAGTTCCCCCTTATCTGTATCAAAATTTTGAATGGCCTGAAATACTTTTAAAAAGCCCATATTGAAGGCCTCTTTGGCAAGCTCCTTATCGGGCAAATAGCTGTAACATACCCGCAACATATCGGCATGGAACAGCTTATACAAGGCCTCCTGGGCCACGCGTTCATTATTAATACATCCTTTAACCAGTTTTTCAGCTTGCTTTTTGGATAGATTCATTCAAAAAATTCACTTTTGAAGCGCCACTGGTAAACTCTTCGTATATCGGTCATCAAACGTTGGGTGTGTTGGTTTATTTAGTTGATTGGGTTGGATTGGGTTGATTAAGTTGGATTGGGTTGATCAAGTTAAACTATTATAATTACGTTTTATTCCACATAAATGTAACAACACCTAATCAACTTAATTAACCCAATCCAACTACCACCTTACTTACTTATCTGCTGGGGCGATATCATTACCCCGGATGTGTACTTCCAGTCAAAGGAAATAGTTGTTGATGCCACAACGATATTGCCTATATAAGTAGTACCGTTTAAATTTACAGTTAAAGGGTAAGTACCATTGGCCAGCGGCACAAGTGCATGCTGGTTAAAATTAATACCTGCACTCAGAGCGGCCGTATTGGTGTTACAATTAGCTAACTGTTGTACGCCCGTAAATGAAAGGGTAAAATTATTATAAACATCAAGATAATAGCTAAAAACCAACCTGCCTGATGCGCAGTAGTAATCAGTGGTTTTAGCTATAAAATAAATATAGCTTGTATCGCCGGCCTTATTTTTAAAATAGTTGGGGGTTAAAGTGATCTGATCGCCGGTTAGCGGAACAAGGGCGCTTTTATTGGGGTTTACGTAAACAGCGCTGTTTACGGTAATAGTGGTGGTAGCAGGGATTGCGCCATTATCGCTTACTTTAACAGTATAGCTCCCGGCTTTGGTAAATTCTATTTGCGCTGTATTGTTTCGGGTGATCAGTGTATCGTAACCTGAAGGAACAATGCTCCATTTTAGGGAATCTGACACCTTTGCGCCGACAAGCTCCAGTGAATCCGGCTGATCGATCTTTACATTGTACGAGGTGGCAACAAGCTGGCCATTTAACCCCGTTAAATTACCGTATTTATTACACGCCGATATAACAAATACCACAAGCAAAAAAGTAAAGAAGCCGTAAATTGAGTATTTCATTTTTTTAAATTTAGGTGATTAATAATTCTGTTTTATTGCATCATCGTAATAAAAGGGGGAAACGTTGGGGTCGATTTCGGATGTCGGATTTTCGTCCCGATAGCTATCGGGATCGGATTTATTGTGATTTCGGATATTTTTCTCTTCGTTATTCTGATTTATTTTCTTCTTCAGGTTACAAATTTTATATATTTGTTATAGCTCCTGCCAGCAGCTACGTTTCCTATTAAAGCAGCTTTACACCTGCTATCGACCAAAAAACAGCTGAGTTTTTTATTTTTTATTGACGTGCCGCTTTTTAAATAAAGCTGTTATAACCTATATATAAATTCGAATTATGGAAAATGATGTTTACTTGAAAACGGGCAGGGTATTTTTTGGAATTTCAGTTTTAGCTATCGGAGTTGTCCATATTGCAACCCGTAATTTTCCTGCCGCGTTATTACCGGTATGGGCGTCGTTGCCGGGCCGGCAGGCGCTGGCTTATGTAAGCGGCATTATCCTGATGATCGCTGGCATACTGACACTCACAAGAAAATACAGCTTACATGGCGCATTAATTTCAACAATTATTTTTCTGTGTTTTTTGCTTTTCGTGCATATCCCGCAATTGATCATCAATTTGAAAAAACCTGGTGAGTGGACGCCCCCCTTTGAGGTTTTAATGCTATTTGGCGGCGCGTTAACTTTGGCCGGAATTGCATTAAACCGGGATCAACATAAAATCAACGGGAGTAAATTCATAGCAGCCGGTAAATACATTTTTGCGGTAGGGTTATTTATGTTTGCTGTGCTGCATTACCTTTTCCCTGTTGAAGTAACAGGCTTTATGCCTCTATGGATGCCATTTAAGCTATTTTGGGCTTATTTTGTTATGTGCGCCTTTTTAGCAGCATCAGTAAGCATCTTTATTAACAAACAGGTGCGCTTATCAGAAACGTTAGTGGCTTTGATGTTTTTTATATGGGTTTGCATACTTCATTTACCGGTAGTAATAGAAAATATCCATAGCGCGAACAATTGGATCTTCGTGTTTGTGCCATTGGCCATGAGCGGGGTGGGGTTGCTGATTGCGGGTACCACGAACCGGGTTAGGTTGTAATGTCGCTACTTTAAAGAATTTAACATTGACCTGATCGCGCTTCCAGCCTCCCACCAGCAGGGTGATTTAAAAAAACACGTTTTCTGACCGGGTTATTTACATCACATACACAAAAAACTGTTCAATTTTTATTAATTTCGAAGCTGAATTATTCCCAATTGATCATACCCCGATGAAAAGAACTGCTTTTTTTATAGTTGTATTGCTTTTCGCCTTTAAAGCGCTTGCACAGGCCGAACCGGCTAACTATACTGCTGCATTAACTAAGTTTAAACATTATTATAATAACAACGAGCCTGACAGCATTTTTACGATGTTCAGTCCTGAAATGAAGGCTGCCCTGCCGCTGGAAAACTTTAAGCCTACTACTATACAGTTAAAATCGCAATATGGCGAACTTGTTAAAACTGATTTTGTTAAATATGGCAACTCGCTTGCTGTTTATAAGGCTACCTTTAAAAACAGCACTTTCTTATTGAATTTATCGCTGAACGCCCAAAATAAATTAACCGGCCTGCTTTTAAGCCCTTACAAAGAAGACAGCACACCGCAAGCCGCACTTGACCCTGCGATCATCGAGTCGCCGGTGCTATTAAAAACTTTATCCGGCTCTATTTCGGGTACATTGACTATGCCTAAAAAAGCGGATGGAAAAATCCCGGTGGTTTTAATAATCGGCGATTCGGGCCCAACCGACAGAGATGGAAATAATGCTAAAGCCGATATTTCGGCAAATACTTATAAACTGTTAGCTCACGAACTTGGTAAAAACGGCATAGCCTCGGTGCGGTACGATAAGCGCATGGTTGGCGAAAGCGTAAGTACCACCAAAGAATCGCAGTTACGTATCGATGATTACAGCGATGATGCCGTAGGATTAATCGAAATGCTGAATGATGACCAGCGGTTTTCGAAGATCATCGTTTTCGGCCATGGCGAAGGTGCGTTGGTTTGTATGATGGCAATGGCCGACCAGCCGGTTAAAGCCTATATTTCGGCGGAAGGCGAAAGCGAACAGGGTGATAAAATACTGACTGATGAGATGAAACTGAAGCCCAAATACCAGGCCGATGAATTTCAAACCATTTTAGATAGCTTACGCAAAGGCAAAACCACTCCTATTGTCGACCCCTCATTATATTATATAGCCAGGCCAAGTATCCAGGTTTTTTTAATGTCCTGGTGCCGTTGCATCCCTTTAAAGGGCATGAAAAAAGTGAAAGTGCCTACTTTAATTATTCAGGGGACTACCGACCTGAAAGTAAAGACCGACAATGCTGAAAAATTAAAAAAAGCGAAATCGGATGCAGAATTATTGATTATTAAGGGCATGAACCACGAATTAAAAGATGCACCTGCCGATGAGGAACAAAACCTTGCCACCTATAGCAAGCCGGACCTTCCGCTTAATGCAGAAATGGTAAGCGGCGTCGTTGCTTTTGTGAATAAGGTTAAATAGGCCCTTACTTCCAATCTCCCAAAAACCTCCTTATGGTCAGTATCTCACCAATATGGTAAGCATTGTGATCAGCTATTTGTAAAGCTTCGCGCAGGATGGTTTGCCCATCGCCATGTTGCAGCTTTTGATAAATATCAATATGCTCCATCAGTTCGATAAATTCATCCAGGTCGTTGTCTATCTGTAATAATGATCCCTCCCACGCGCTGTCATCTTTGGGAGCGCTTTCTTTCGGCCAGTAATCTTCGGGCCACCTTGGCGATTTGTGCTCAGCATCCTTACTAAATTGAAGCATATCCCATTGTGCTATGCGTATATGCTCCACCAACTGCCATATACTATAAGGCATATGCTGCGGCTTTTGGCCTTGATGATCCGCAGGTAAACCTTTCAGCGCATCGTGCAATGAGACATGTGCGCTACCACCAAGCAACAACTTTTTTAATTCTTCAATTACTAATTTATGCTGATCATCCATAATACTAAAGCTTTCAAATTGAACAAAAATGATTTAAATTGGTTGAAAAATATATCAATTAATTACTGGTATTGCCCGTTTAAGCAAGTATCCTGATATTTTTACAGAAGAAATTATGTTCTTTTAATTTATTACCGTTAAATGTTTTAAGTTTATGCATCAAAACATAACCTGGTAAACCCCGTGATAAAGAAAATATTAATTACAGCTGTTTTAATTACAACATTCCTGTTAGGTTGCAAAAAAGATGGTGGCGTTGGGCCGCAGCAAGGCAGGGACGATGCAGCATTTGCTATTTACGAAAACTCTTTCCTCGAAGGCCTATGGAAATTAGACCCTGACCAGGCTACCATGGCTGGTTACCACAAATATGATAGCCTGTTGTTTGTGCCCGATGATAAATCGAGGGATAAGCGGGTGAATTATGCAAAAGTGCAATTGGATTCGTTAAGCAGGTTTGATGTAACAACCTTAAATGATGCCAATAAAATAGATTACCACATTATGCAAAACCAGGCAGAAATGATGGAATGGAAAGTTCAGGAATTAAAATCTTACCAATGGGACCCGACGCAATACAATATTACAGGCACCTTTGCATATATTGTTAACGAGCCCTACGCCCCGCTTGCCAAACGTTTACGCAATTTTTATGAAAAAATGGCAAATATACCGGCCTATTTTAAGGAAGCCGAAAAACAAGTGAAAAGCCCGGTTGCCGAACTGACCAGCCTGGCCGCCGGGCAGCTCACCGCAGGTGCCGGGATATTTGAAAAAGACTTTGCCGATTCTTTAAAGAAATCAAATATCCCACAGGGGGAGCAAAAACAAATGCTTGACCGTGCACATACATCTGCCGAAACGATAAAAGCTTTTGCAGAGTGGCTAACAGCGTTGAAAAATGATAAACCGCGAAGCTTCAGGCTGGGAAAGGAACTTTACGACGCTAAATTTAAATATGAGATACAGGCCGAATTGGGTGCCCAGCAAATCTACAACGCAGCAGTGGAGCGTAAAAAATCCATCCACCACGAAATGGCAAAACTGAGCAAAAAGCTTTGGCCTAAATATTTTGGTACAAAACCAATGCCTGCCGATTCGCTCGAGCTGATCTCCCAGGTTATAGATACACTTTCTTCAAAACATGTGCAGCCTGGTGAGTTTCAACGGGCTATTGAAAACGAGTTACCAAAGCTGATCTCCTTTATCAAAGCCAAAGACCTGCTTACGCTGGACCTGTCGAAACCATTGATCGTGCGTAAAGAGCCTGGCTATATGGCAGGCGTAGCAGGCGCATCGGAAAGCTCGCCGGGGCCGTATGACAAGGACGGTAATTCGTATTTCAACGTTGGCAACCTCAACGGGCCGGAGTATAACCAGTATATTTTACAGATATTATGCATCCACGAAGGTATCCCGGGTCATTATGTGCAGCAAACTTACGCCAATAAGTCGCCAAGCCTTATTAAATCAATCTTTGGTAATAACGCTATGATAGAGGGGTGGGCGGTTTACGGCGAAGAAATGATGCTTGATAACGGCTTTGCCAATGATGAGCCAGAAATGCGGCTGATGTGGTATAAATGGCACCTTCGTTCGGTTTGCAATACTATACTGGATTATGGTGTACACACGCAAAATATGGCAAGACAGGATGGTTTAAAATTACTGACACATGAAGCGTTTCAGCAAGAGGCCGAAGCCGAGGGAAAATGGAAACGTGTAACCGTTAGCAGTGTACAATTAGATAGCTATTTTACCGGATATAAAGAGATAACAGACCTGCGCGAAGCGTACAAAAAGAAAATTAACGAAAAGTATAAGTTAAAAGATTTTAACGAAAAATTTTTAAGCTATGGCAGTGCGCCGGTGAAATATATTAAGGAAGCCATGCTGGCGAAAGGGAGTGGCAGTAGTGGTGGGTAGCAGCCGTGCGCAGTAAACAGTTTTCAGTGTGCAGTTTGCTTATTAGCAGCCACTGCAAACTGCCTGCCGACGACTGCAAACTGACCAATTGGCATCGATATTGCAGGCTGGGGGAAATTTAAATGCAATTTCTTTTATTACGATAATATAATTATAAGTACTGGTTTGTTATTTAATGCTATAGTTAACATATAAATTTATAATTAAGCGCAGAAACAGATACTATTTTACCTCGTTTTATTAAATTTCGACGCACCTGCAGTTGTTTTTTATAAAATTTATTAAATTTAAAATGTAGAAATTATTGCCCAATTTGGGTATATTTTTTCACATTTTTTCCCAGTGTTTTTTCAATAAATAAAAAAATAAAAAAATAAATTCACCCTACTTTACGGGGATGCGGTTTTTACGCGTTGGGTATGATTTTTGCATACCTTATTATTATTTACTCTCAAACTGCATTATCATGACTACACTCGCTTGGATCGGAATAATAATACAGGCAGTTCCTGTATTTTTCATCATCAAAGTAAGCATTTCGATGATCAAAGATAGAAGCTTGCATTAATAGGTAAAGCTTTTTTAATTGTTATTTTTCAATGATATTCTATCATAGGTAAAGCTCTCGCTCCAAAGGCGAGAGCTTTTTTTGTAACCCATCTTGTACCCTTTGCGTATAAGCAGGGGAGTGAATATTTAATGATAATGCTAGTTTGAGTAATAGCCAGGGTTGAGAGCCTGGCTATTTCTATTTGCGTTCGACCAGTCTATGGGCTACGCCCATCGATGATATATTAGTCTCCTTCAGGGACTTTGGATTTAAGGGAAAAATGGGCAATCCCCGGTGATTTACCGGATGCCTGTAAAAATGTCATAATTTTATTTACGCCTATCCCTCCTTTGCCACACTGAAACTTTATAATATCTTTATCTACCGATTTAAAAACCGGAGCATCTTAATATTATGAAATATTTTTTATCCTTCCTTTTGTTATTTACCATGCTGGCCCCATGCACCGCGCAGAAATATAAGCTTGGGTTAAACCTTGTAAAGGGTGATACTTATTACCTTGCCAGTGCCGGCACTTCAACAATAGTGCAAAGTGTTGATGGACACGAAAACAAAGTTAATCTTGCTTTGGCATTTAAAATTGCATTTAAGGTTACCGGCATAACCGATTCCCTTTATCGTATGGAAGTAAGCTATCAATCGCTCGATATGAAAATTAACATGGCCGATACTACCATAGAAATGGATTCGAAAAAAAACAGCGTACTCGATGTACCTTCATCCATAGTAGCTGCCATAATGAATAAACCTTTTAATATCACGTTAAGCAAAAGCGGTAAAATAAGATCGGTTGAAAATTTTGAGAAAATGATCAACGACGTATTTGATGGCTTTACTAAAATTGACTCGACGAAAAAGCAACAGATAAAAAAACAGTTTATGCAATCGTTTGGCGTAAATTCGTTTAAGGATATCCTGGAAATGGGCACCGCAATTTTTCCTCAAAAAGCCGTTGCCAAAAATGATACCTGGATAGTAAACAGCAACGTAGAGGCACCCGCAAAGGCAAATGTTCAAACAATTTATCAGCTAATAGATGCAACAGCTGATGCTTACCAAATACACGGCGATGGCACAATGATATCGGATAAGAATGCTCTTCCCGCAGAAATAAGCGGACTCCCAATGAAATACGATCTTAACGGAACTATGCTAACCGATGTTAAGGTGAATAAAAATACAGGGTGGATAAGTGAAGTTAATTTAAAGCAACTGATGTCGGGCAATTTACAAATATCAGATAATCCCCAGGTGCCAGGCGGCAAGACCATCCCCATGACTTTTAAAACAGAGGTAATAACAACTGGTAATTAAGTCGGTAGTCTTTAGTCGAAAGTTTTAAGTGTTGTGGTTTCTGATCTGAAATAAGGGGGGAAACCTTCATTTTGGTTCCCCCCTTTAGGTGTGGATATTATCTCCAAAAACCGCCAACCCAAACGTAACCACGATGACGGTGGCGCCAGTGGCCTGCAACCCATATAGAGCCAGGACGCGGCGGAACTGCCCAATAACCTGCATGATATGCGTAAGTTCCTCCGGCTGGGGCCCATTCTTCTGAAACCCAAACATGGCGCGGTGAAGGGCGCATTGGCCTTGCCATTACCGGGCCGGGTCTGCCGAGGCGTGCCCCAACTACAATTTCCTGTGCGCGGCTGCTTGTAACAGCAAACAAAGTTACTGCTGATAGCACCATTAAAATTCTCGTGATCTTTTTCATAGCAAATTTTATTTTTGTTTTTAGTAAGACAAAATAAATGGAATAGGGTTTAAAAAAAATTTGTCCAGAAGACCGAAAGTTAGAAAAGCCCGGAAGAAGCTGCAAGTTTTTTTGATGTTTTGAGCAGTCGAAGCTTCTTTCGGTCTTCCGGACTTTTCCGACTTTCGGACTATAATTATTATCTTCGCTGTATGTCACCTGAAGAAGCAAAAAAAAGGATAGATGCACTGTCTTCCGAATTAAAACAGCATAATTACAACTATTTTGTGCTGGCAATGCCTACCATTGCCGATTTTGATTTTGATAAAAAACTGGAAGAGCTAAATGCGCTCGAAAAGCAGTTCCCGGAATATGCTGAGCCGGATTCGCCTACGCAAAAGGTAGGCGGCGACATTACTAAAGATTTTGTTACCGTACGGCATCGTTGGCCCATGCTATCATTGGGCAATACCTATAATGAACAGGAGTTACTTGATTTTGATCAGCGCATACGTAAAGCCATTGGCGATAATTTTGAATATGTATGCGAATTGAAGTTTGACGGCTTATCTATAAGTCTTACCTACGAAAATGGCAAATTGGCGCGTGCCGTAACCCGCGGGGACGGCGTACAGGGCGACGACGTAACTACCAATGTACGTACTATCAATACCATACCCAAAAAATTGCATGCCGGCAACTACCCCGACGATTTTGAAATACGGGGGGAGGTATTCATGCACCTTAAAGCTTTTGAGCGGCTGAACAATGAGCGTTTGGAAAACGGCGAAGTGGCATATGCCAACCCTCGTAATTTTGCATCGGGAACGTTGAAGATGCAGGATTCGAGCGAAGTTGCAAAGCGCCCACTCGATTGTTTTTTGTATTTTTTATATACCGAAAAGTTATTGTTTAAAACCCATTGGGAAAGCCTGCGGGCGGTAAAAAGCTGGGGCTTCCATACCAACGAACATAGCCGCCTCGCCGGCAATATTGATGAAGTTTTTAAATTTATTAATACCTGGGATAAAAAACGTTTCGACCTGGGTTATGATATTGATGGGATTGTAATAAAGGTGAACAGCTATGCACAGCAGCAGGAGCTTGGTTTTACAGCCAAATCGCCGCGCTGGGCAATTGCGTATAAATTTAAGGCAGAGCAAGTGCAAACAGAGCTGCTGAGCGTAAGCTACCAGGTTGGCCGAACCGGCGCGGTTACCCCAGTTGCAAATTTAAAACCGGTACTGTTGGCAGGCACAACCGTAAAACGGGCCACATTGCACAATGCCGATGAGGTTGAAAAACGCTTAAAATTGCACGAAGGCGATTGGGTTTACGTAGAAAAGGGCGGCGAGATCATCCCAAAGATCATCAGTGTAAACCTTGAAAAGCGCAAGGCGGATGCAAAACCCATTTTTTATCGTACCACCTGCCCTGCATGTAACACCCAGTTGGAGCGCAAAGAAGGCGAAGCTGCATTTTATTGCCCTAACGAAGATGGTTGCCCACCACAGATAGTTGGCAAAATGCAGCATTTTATCGGCCGCAAAGCTATGAATATTGATGGCCTGGGGGATGAAACCATTGAATCTTTCTATAAGCAAGGATTGATAACTAAAATAAGTGACCTATACGACCTGCACCTGCATATCGACAAGTTAAAGCAACTGGATAGGTTTGGGGAAAAATCCATCAATAACATGTTGGATGGGATAGAGAAATCAAAACAAATGCCGTTTGAAAAAGTGTTGTTTGGCTTGGGTATTCGTTACGTGGGCGAAACGGTAGCTAAAAAACTGGCGGCCTATTTTAAAAACATCGATAACCTTGAAGCCGCAACTTTTGAAGAACTGAATGCCGTTGAAGAAATTGGCGAGCGCATAGCGCTTAGCGTACAGGCCTATTTTAGCGATGAAAAGCATAAGGAAGAAGTAGAAAAACTACGATCACAAGGCCTGCAATTTGTAAGCGACGAGAAAGTTGTAACGCTGGCGAGCGAACATTTAAGCGGCAAAACATTTATAATATCGGGCGTATTCGAAAAATATTCAAGGGAGGAACTGACGCATATCATCGAACAAAACGGCGGCAAAATAGTGAGTAGCATATCGGCCAAACTCAACTATCTTGTAGCAGGCGATAATATGGGCCCTGCCAAGTTGGAAAAAGCGCAGAAGTTGAATATACCGATCATCAGTGATGAGGAGTTGCTGGGGATGATTGGGTGAAGTTTCAGTTTGCAGCAGGAGGTTTGCAGCGAGTGAATATTCCCTTACTCATCGCCTGAGTAAAGGATAAGTAGCCTAATATATCAAGAAGGCTTAAGCTCCCCTCCTGCTTTCCACCAGCCTTTGCCTGTGCTGTATGCCCCAGTTTTTTAATTCTTCCATCACTTTATCAAGCGAACGGCTGTAGGGTGCAAGTTCATAAAGCACGGTAACCGGGGTTGTGGGGATAACCTTACGGGTTAAAAACTCATTCAATTCAAGCTCCCGTAATTCCTTCGATAGTATTTTGGGTGTGATGCCATCAAGGGCGCGCTGGATGTCATTAAAACGCATTGGCCCGGTGGACAGGGCTACTATAAGGGGCAATTTCCATTTGCCATTCAGCACATAAAGTGTGTCCTTTACCGCCGTTATGCCGGCAGAGCATACTTCCGGCACATGCAGTTGATCTTTAACAAGTGTTTCCATTATATAAAACCGCTATCCTAAACGATACCACTATCCTTTGGGATAGTACTATATTTTTGATAGCAAAGGTAAGTAGTTTTGCATAAAAAATAAAAGAAATGAAAACTATTAAAATTACTTACTGGATAACAACGGCCATTGTAGCGCTAATGATGACATATTCGTGCTATGCTTACTTAACACTGCCCACTGCTCCACAGGGGTTTCAACATCTTGGCTTTCCATCATATTTCAGGGTCGAACTGGCTTTTGCTAAACTAATAGGCGCCGCGTTATTGCTTTTGCCACTTGCCGCGAGGATAAAAGAATGGGCATATGCTGGGTTCACTTTTACTTTTGTTTCGGCATTTATTGCCCACACCGCTTCCGGCGATCCGGCTTCGAGATGGATGATGCCGCTTATATTTTTAGTACTACTGGCTGTTTCATATTCTACTTATCATAAGTTGCAAAAAGCGTAGTAATTATAGCTGCAAAATTACTGCCCGCATCGTAGCCAAAATACCTGACGGGCTTCCTGCTAAAGCAATGGATATAGGCGGCAATTTGTTTAACAATAATTAACAAAAACACACCGTAACATTTAGTTAATAACTTTCATCTTAGCATAAACAACCGCTACATGAAATTTACCTTACCTTTCGCGCTATTTTTATTATTTGGTTTCAGTGCATTTTCACAACAGGTTACCATCAGCGGCAAAATCACTGATGATAATAACAATGCTGTTCCGTTTGCTAGTGTGTACATTAAAAATACCACCAAAGGGACGTCGGCAAACAGCGAGGGCGGATATATATTGCAATTAAAGCCTGGCGTTTACGAGGTACAATACAAAGCTGTAGGCTATAAACAGGAAAGCCACAAAATTGATATTACTACCAGCCAGGTGCTAAACGTAGCTTTAAAAACGGAAACTTACCAGTTAAAAGATGTTGTTGTAAAAGCGAGCGGCCAGGACCCTGCCTATAGCATTATACGCAAAGCAATAAAAAGACGCAAAGAACACCTGAACGAAGTTGATGCCTATACCTGCGAGGTTTATATTAAGGGTTTGCAAAAACTGCTGCAGGCACCAAAGAAATTTTTGGGTATTGACGTGCAGAAAGCCGCCCGCGAAAATGGGCTTGACTCGAACCGGAGAGGGATAGTTTATTTGTCGGAATCCGAGTCGAAATATAGTTTCGAAAAGCCAGATAAAGTCCATGAAGAAATGATCTCATCGAAAGTTTCGGGCAGTAACAAGGGTTTCAGTTATAACCGGGCATCGGACTTGAAGGTGAATTTTTATGAAAATATTCAAAATTGGGAAGGCCTAAGCAACCGCCCGCTGATATCGCCCATAGCTGATAATGCGTTGTTTTATTACAACTATAAATACATAGGCTTCTCGGTTGAGAATGGCGAAACTATCGATAAAATTAAGGTTATACCCAAACGTGCCTACGATGCCTGTTTCCAGGGCTATATTTATATATTGGAGGATAGCTGGCGTATTTATGGCCTCGACTTTTTCATCACTAAAAAACAGAACCTTAATTTTGTGGATACGCTGCGGGTAAACGAGCAGTTTTTCCCGGTAAGCCCAAAAGCCTGGATGCCATCATCGGTTAAGTTTGATTTTACTATAGGGATTTTTGGGTTTAAGATCGGCGGCTACTTTATTTCGTTATATAAAGACTACGACCTGCAGCCAACTTTTACAAAAAAAGAATTTGCCGAAGTACTGCGCATCAGCAAGGGTGTTAACAAAAAAGACTCGGCCTTTTGGGAAAATGAGCGGCCAATACCGTTGACGGAAGAAGAAAAAACCGATTATAAAAACAAAGCAATATTAGCGAAAAAGCGTGAATCAAAACCTTACCTTGATTCGCTGGACGAGGTGAATAACAAATTTAACCTTAATAAATTTATACTGAACGGCTACCACCACGCCGACAGGTACAAGCACGAGTACTACGAGTTGGAGTCCCTTTTAAATATAAAGAGCTTCAATACAGTGCAGGGGTTTACACTTGGTTATGGCGGCACTTATCGCAAACAGGTTGACAGCATAAATAACCGTTACCTTATGCTCGGCGCGAAGGCTGGCTACGGGTTTTCGGACCATAAGGCTTTTGGAAACGTGAATGGTGCGATACCGCTGGGCGATGCAACACTTAGCTTTGATGGCGGTTCGGAAGTGGTCGACCTTAATAATACCGATCCCATTTCATCCACGGTCAACTCCTTTTACAGTTTGTTTGAGAAAGAGAATTATGAAAAATTCTATCAAAAACAATTCCTGTCGTTAAACCTGAGTAAACGTATTGCAGGCGGATGGATGGTTTCCGCAGGCGCTGAATGGGCCGATAGGAAATGGCTGCCCAATACCAGCAATTATAGTTTTTATAACCCTGGCAACAGGGCGTATACTTCCAACAACCCTCTATTGCCTGCACAGGACGTTCCGTTGTTTCCAGAAAACCAATCGTTTAAGATCACCTTGCGTACCACGTATGATTTTAGCGATAAGTATGAAACATACCCAACGGGTCGCAGGTACCCGCCTTCGCCCTACCCTACTGTCGGGTTAAGTTACACGGAAGGTATAAAGGGCGTTTTGGGGTCGGACGTGGATTATAGCAGGATATCTGCGGATGTTTCAAAATCAAATATTTACACGGGTGTTTTGGGATACACCTCATTTTATATCGGCGCGGGCAAATTCCTTAACACTAACAGCCTTTTTTATCCTGATTTTAAGCAATTTGCTGGTAACGAAGTTTTATTCTACAAGAGCGGGATCAACAGCTTTTTGTTATTAAATTATTATACTTTTAGCACTTACACACAATATATTGAAGGCCACTATGAACAAAACTTCTCGGGTTTTTTCCTAAATAAAATACCCTTGATCAGGAAATTAAAACTCCAGGAAATATTGGATGTAAACTATCTGTCAACCCCAACGATAAAAAACTATACCGAGCTGGGCGTGGGCATACAATACCTCAATTTCAGGCTGGTGTACGGCAAATCGTATAATAGCGGCAGTAATACCAATTCGGCAATAAGGCTGGGGGTAAGTTTTTAGTCCCTGGTCCATGGACCAGGGTGGGAAGAATGTTATGGTCCATTGTATTGGTAAATGAAAGTATTATTACCTTAAAAAAATAAAAACTATGGACTATAGACCATGGTCTATGGACTATGAGCCATGAACTATTGCTATATTTACGGTCTTAATAACTACAATGAACAAATTTTATGGGACTGGGGTGGCTATAGTAACCCCTTTTCAGGCAGATGGGCGAATTGACTATCCTGCTTTAGGCAAATTGATCGATTATTTGATCGATGGCGGTGTAAATTACATCGTATCATTAGGTACAACCGGCGAAAGCGCCACGTTGAGCCATGAAGAACGAAAGCAGGTTTGGGCTTTTACTGCAAATGCTGTTGATGGCCGCGCAGGCCTGGTGGCAGGTATCGGTGGCAATAACACAGCCGAGGTTGCTGAACAATTTAAACATTTTAATATAAAGGGCTACGATGCCATACTATCGGCAAGCCCGCATTATAATAAGCCTACGCAAGAAGGTATATACCAGCATTATAAGGTTTTATCAGAAAGCGCGCCATTACCCATTATTTTATATAATGTACCCAGCCGTACCGGCAGCAATATAAGCGCTGATACGATTGTACGATTGGCACGTGATTTTAAAAATATAATTGGTATAAAAGAAGCAGGTGGCAATTTCGATCAGATTAACCAGATTATGCGGGATAAGCCTGAAAGCTTCCTGGTGATCTCGGGCGACGACCCGATTACTTTGCCTATGATGGCTTTGGGTGCTGTTGGCTTAATTTCGGTAACAGGTAATGCTTTGCCGCGTCAAACATCTGAAATGGTACAGCATTGCCTTGCCGGCGATTTTAAGGCTGCACAAAAAAACCATTCTCGATTAATTGATTTTACCAGGCTAATGTTTGTTGAAGGCAGCCCGGCCGGCGTTAAAACTGCATTGAAGCATCTGGGTATTTGCGACGACACTGTACGATTACCATTAGTACAGGTTAGCCTGGAGACCGCGGCCAAAATTTTAAGGGAAACAAGGAGTTTTGCTTAATAAAAAACCCGCCCTTTTTTGGCGGGCGGGTTTTTTATCGAAATAAAGTAATGAATGATCACTTCCCTATCACTAACCTTTATTTTTCGCCTCCTGAACTTCCAGTCGTATCGCCTGGGCTAAATTTTTAAGGTCTTGCATTCCTTTACGAACACGGGTGCCGGCAGCGCTGTTACCCTTGTTGTAAAATTTGTCAGCGTCTGCTTCCAACGACGCTACCAGTTCTTTTACTTCTGTAAATTTTTTCATTTCAGTTACTCCTTTTTAAAATATTGAGGTT
The DNA here is from genome assembly GCA_013288235.1 of Bacteroidota bacterium. GTDB lineage: Bacteria > Bacteroidota > Bacteroidia > Sphingobacteriales > Sphingobacteriaceae > Mucilaginibacter. The sequence continues at coordinate 41,781 of JABDCF010000010.1, forward strand.
TATTGTTCTATAAAGCTAATCTAAATTGTTTTTTCTAAAATAAAAACTTTTAAAGAAGAAAAATAATGCCTTTAAAGTGGTTTTTTTCCACATTTTACTGCCGGTAAGATATAAAAGACATATTAAATAATATAAAAATTCATCCTGACGATATTATATATAAAGTTAAAGGAATGTCTGGTTTATAATACTAAAATATAATTATCTAATAATTAAATTACACAACCTTATACACCACCCTTACGATAATATTTTTATATATATTCAAATCTAAAATATTTAAAAATATTGAAAATTTACTCCGTATTTTATAATATCCCGGGATAATACCTATGCGTTTTTATCACTAATTCGCCGAATAAGGTGTTTGCCCAGGCAAACCACTTCCGTGTAAAGTCGTTCGAATTGTCTTTATTGAAGGATTCGTGCATAAAACCGGTACCGGCATGGGTGTTTTTCAGCCAGGAAATGCATTTAAGTATTTCTTTTTTATCTGTTGAGGTTAGCGCCCTGATAATAATACCCATTGGCCAGATATAATTTAACCCCACATGCGGACCACCAATCCCTTCGGCAGCTTTGCCTTTAAAAAAGTAAGGATTGGCGCTACTTAAAATCATACGCCGGGTATTTCGATAAAGCGGATCGTGTACCTCAATTGCCCCGAGGTAAGGCAATGCCAGCAGGCTTGGTACATTGGCATCATCCATAAATAACTGGTTTCCAAAGCCGTCAACTTCGTAAGCCAGCACTTTTCCATAAACAGGGTGCTGTGCGGTTGCGTATTTTTCTAAAGCGTTATGTACTTCAGTTGCCAGGGTCGTGCAGACATTAGCGATTGCTGTATCCTTTGCTATTATCGTGTACATTTCAGCCAGTTGTTTTAAACTAACCACCGCAAAATAATTTGAGGGGATAAGAAAAGGATATATTGTAGCATCATCCGATGGACGGAAAACCGAGCATATTAACCCAACCGGCTTCATTGGATTACCATAACCACTAAGCGGTGCCGTATCAGTTGACACTTCAGTTTTTCGTTGAAAATGGTATGGGCCGGGACCGTCTTTACGTTGCTGTTGTTTAAAGGTATCAACAATTGACTTACCTGCCTTTTGCCAGTTTTCGTCAAAAAAACTGCTGTCGCCGCTGGTTTTCCAATAATGGTAAGCCAGCCGTATAGGGTAACATAAAGAGTCAATCTCCCATTTGCGTTCGTGAAGCTCGGGCTTCATAGCGGTGCGGTCGCTGTCCCATTCGCTGCCGGTCGGGCCCATATTGAATGCGTTGGCATAAGGATCTATTAAAACACATTTCGCCTGGCGGTTTAGTACGCCCTTTATCAGGCTCTTTAATTCCGGGTCGTTTTTAATTAATGGCAGGTAAGGCCACACCTGTGCTGATGAATCTCGCAGCCACATGGCGTTGATATCGCCGGTAATTACAAAAGTATCTGGCTTGCCATCTTTAATGCTATATTCAACGGTGGTATCCAATGTGTTGGGATAGCAGTTTTCAAACAGCCAGGCAAGTTCGGGATCCTTTATTTCGGCTTTTATGCTTTTTATTGTGGCCTCAACGGCTTTGTTGGTGAATTTGCGGTCGGCAAGCTTAGGGCGATGGCTTTCAAAATTATTTGTAAACCAGGTGGGTTTTAAGCCTATGCCCATTCCAGCTGTGGCTATAGTGTTTATTTTGACGAAGTTTCGGCGATCAAGCATAGTTTATGATGATTACGGATTGTTGGCTATAACACCAACAATGGCGGGTAAAAGTAAAAAAGCCTTCCGGATTTCCGAAAGGCTGTTGAAATTATTATGGAAAAGATAAAAAGTTTCAATCACAAACGTCTTAAAGCCTCCCCAACCGGGGGAGATTATTCACGTTGGTATTTGTTTTTATAAGGCGTTCATGAGGGCTTCGCCGTTTAGAGGGGGCTTACGCCACCACCAATTTATTCTCTTTATAATACCCTGCTTTTAACTTTTCAGCCATTTCGCTGTAGGCATTAAGGGTACGCTGTACATCTTCGAGGCTGTGTGCTGCCGTTGGTATTAACCTTAGCAGGATCAATCCTTTTGGGATAACCGGGTATATTACTATGGAGCAAAATATGCCGTAGTTTTCGCGAAGGTCACGGGTAAGGGCGGTGGCTTCGTAAAGGTCGCCTTCTAAAAATACGGGGGTAACCATGGTATTGGTAACACCAAGATTAAAGCCGCGTTCTTTTAATCCATTTTGAAGGGTAGTTGCAATTTCCCACAGTTTATGGCGCAACTCCGGCTTTGATTTTAAAAGTTCAAAGCGTTTTTTTAAGCCTATAACCATTGGCATTGGCAATGCTTTGGCATATATCTGCGAGCGCATGTTATAGCGCAGGTAATCAACAATTTGTTTGCTTGATGCTACAAAAGCACCGATACCGGCCATTGATTTGGCGAAGGTGCCGAAATAAACATCGATACCATCGATACAATCCTGCTCCTCGTGCGTACCTGCACCGGTTTTACCCATGGTGCCGAAACCGTGCGCATCATCAACCAATATGCGGAAGTTATATTTTTCTTTTAATGCTACTATCTCTTTCAGTCTGCCCTGCGCGCCTGACATGCCGAAAACACCTTCGGTGATCAGCAATATGCCGCCTCCGGTTTGTTCGGCTAGTTTTGTGGCGCGTTCCAGCTGTTTTTCACAGCTCTCCAGGTCGTTATGCTGGTAAACGTAGCGTTTGCCCATGTGCAGCCTTAAGCCATCTATGATACAGGCATGCGATTCGGCATCATATACAATAACATCATTACGGTCAACCAACGAATCGATAATAGATACCATACCCTGGTAGCCATAATTCAATAAAAAGGCATCCTCTTTACCAACAAAAGCACCCAAATCGGCTTCAAGCTCTTCGTGGTGCCTGGAGTTGCCCGACATCATACGGGCACCCATCGGGTATGCCATACCATAATCAGCGGCCGCTTGTGCATCTGCCTCCCTTACTTCCGGGTGGTTGGCCAGGCCCAAATAATTGTTCAGGCTCCAAACCAAATGCTCTTTCCCGTTAAATAGCATATGCGCGCCAATTTCCCCCTCCAATTTAGGATATGAGAAATATCCATGCGACCACTTCTGGTGCTGCCCCAAAGGCCCACCCATGTTTTTCGATATTTTATTAAATATGTCCAAAATGGTATTGTATTATAAATTTAAGTACAAATATAGCCGTTAAAACGTTTAACAGCAATCATTATTACTTTTTATAATAGGCTATAAATTGGAAGAGTTCATAGTCCATGGTTCATGGCCGGAAGGGTTAAGGGGTCCATAGCTCATGGTTCATAGATCATAGCAGGAAGGTAAGAGTTTATAGACCATGATTCATAGATTATAGCAGGAAGGAATGCAGAAGAAGGAGTTGGTAGTTCGGTGCCAGGAAAGTTAAAATGAATTTCTGAGGGCGGTTATCATTTTTACTAATATCTCGTATTCAGTATAAAGTTTGCTGAATAGTTCATCATTGATGTATCCCCGTTTCTTTGTTATAAACAGGCAACTCACTACCTCAATTGCTGAACGAAGTGAGTAGCCTAAAAACACTTTAAATACAGCCTTGCTTTGTCCCGTTGAACCTTCGGCTATATTCAAAACAACAGAATCTGCCGCCCGTTGTATTTGTGATGTTAAAACGTAGATTTCGTCCTTGGGAAATTTTTTGGTCAATTGATTGATGTCTTCGCCTAAATCTATGGCTTTTTACCAAACCTGAAGACCTTCAAACTTAAATGCCACTTTTATTTCCTTTTTACCATGAGCTATGAACCATCAGCCATGAACTAATCAACATTATCATGTAAAAACGCATTTCCCGGGCGTATCTCAGTTCTTCCTTCGTCATCGGGCAATAAGGAGAAACGGGATACCTGGCTTTCGTTGGAGGCCGGGGTTTGCTGCAAGGCTATTTCTTTGCGTTTATAGGCCGGTACATTTTCAAGTTCCTGTAAATTGCCGTTGCGCAGTTTCATGCTGAGGTCTTTTAACCTCATGATGCGCTCGCGCGATTTACGTAGCTGTTCCTCAATAGATTCATCTGTTTTGTTATCATCTGCGCCTGCAATAACTTCCGGTTCCTTTTCAGGTTCGGGGAGTTTTTGTTCGGCAGCAGGCTCAAAGCTTACGACAGGTTCGGTAACCTTGAAAATCATTTCGGGCATGTCCTGGCCTTCATTTTCGGCCATGGCGGGTTCTTCCGCCATAAGGTTATGTTTTACAACCCGTGGCTCATCGGTATTGGAAGCAAAAAGATCAAATAAGCCAGCTTGCTTTTTATCTTCTTTAGGTTGTTTTAAATATGGCTCTGCCGTGGTGTTTGCCTTAACGGGTGTTATAAACTCGTTTACAGGTTTAATCAACGGCGGGGTTTCGGGCTCCAGCGAATACACTTTTCTTTCGCTGCCTTTTACTTTTTCGCGCTCGTCCTTAGTTTGGAAACCTGTAGCAATTATAGTTACCGATAGCTTTTCACCTAAACTTTCGTCGATGCAGTTACCCCATATCAGGTCGGCAGCAAGGCCGGCTTCTTCCTGTATATAGTCGGTGATCACACTCACCTCGTCCATGGTTACTTCCTTAAGTCCTGAGCTTATATTTAAAAGAATATACCTTGCCCCTTCTATCTCATTATCTTTTAATAATGGCGATGATAATGCTCCTTCAACTGCCAATGCAGCCCTGTTTTCGCCTTCGGCGGATGAACTGCCCATAATAGATACGCCACTGTCTTTCATTACGGTGCGCACATCTTTAAAGTCGACGTTTACATAACCGGGCAATGTTATAATTTCTGCAATGCCTTTTGCGGCAGTTGTTAAAATATTATCAGCCTGCGCAAATGCGGAACCTAAGGTAAGGTTGCCAAATATCTGGCGCAGCCTGTCGTTGGATATCACTAAAAATGAATCGACATGCTTTTTTAATTCTTCCATCCCGGCATCAGCCTGCATTTTACGGCGTTTGCCTTCAAAAGCAAACGGGGTGGTTATAATGCCTACCGTTAAAATATCCATTTCGCGAGCCGCCTTGGCTATAATAGGGCTGGCGCCGGTACCTGTGCCGCCGCCCATACCAGCTGTTATAAACAACATTTTGGTATTTGTGCCAAGCATCATTTTTATATCATCAATATTTTCGATAGCTGAGTTTTTACCAACTTCGGGGATGGAGCCTGCGCCCATGCCTTCGGTAAGGCTTGCGCCAAGCTGAACCTTGTTGGGAATAGGACTTAACTCCAAAGCCTGGGCATCAGTATTGCAAATAATAAAATCAACACCGGTAATACCTTGCCTGTACATGTGGTTAACTGCATTGCCACCGCCGCCGCCAACACCAATTACTTTGATGATAGACGACTTTTCTTTTAACATCTCAAACTGCATAATCCTTATATTAAGTTATATGTAATTGACGAATAACATAATTTCTCTAATGTAATAGTAACACTTTTTCAACAACCTTTTTCCACATTTGTCGATATGTGGAAAGATTAAAGGATTGTGAATAATTATCGTTTCAGGTAATCTTCATCTTTAATATTATCATCCTGCAAAAACTTTATCACCGTTGGTACAAGTTTGCTGAACAGGCCTTTTTTCACTTCTGTATATTTTTCTTTTACTGCTTTTACGTCTTCAGGTATTGCTGCATAATCGCTATACTCCATTTTCTGGATACCTTTTATCAGCAGCCCGATACCAGTTGCGAAAGTTGGGCTTTGTAATTCTTCATAAACATTTTTCGGCAGCACGTCATTTTTGGCAAGGTGTTCGTTGGGGAAGCCAACGCGGCAATCAAGACCGGTAACATATTCTACCAATTGTGCCAAATGTTTTAATTGTGCCCCGCCACCCGTGATCACTATACCTGCAATCAGTTTTTTCTCGTAACCGGAGGATTTTATCTCGTAATACACATGTTCTACGATCTCTTCCATGCGGGCCTGTATCACAAAGGCAAGGTTTTTAACGGATATTTCTTTTGGCTCGCGGCCACGCAGGCCCGGTACACAAACTATCTCGTTCTCCTTATTTTCTTCGGCAAGGGCCGAACCGAAACGTAATTTTAATTGTTCGGCTATGTTGCGCATCACTGAACATCCTTCGCGTATATCTTCTGTTACACTGTTACCGCCAAAAGGGATAACCGCGGTATGCCTGATGATACCTTCGTGGAAGATGGCCACATCGGTAGTACCACCGCCAATATCCACCAAAACCACACCTGCTTCTTTTTCTTCATCACTTAAAACAGACTCGGACGAGGCCAGTGGCTCAAGTATCAGCTCGGAGCTTTCTAAACCGGCTTTATTTACACATTTTACAATGTTTTTTATGGCCGTTACCTGTCCTGATATGATATGAAAGTTGGCTTCTAATCTCACCCCTGCCATACCGATAGGGTCTTTTATTCCCGGCTCGCTGTCAACGGTAAATTCCTGTGGAAGTACATGGATGATCTCCTCTCCGGGGGGCATTACCAGGTTGTACATATCTTCTATCAGTTTATCGATATCTTTGCGGGATATTTCCGACTGTATATCCTTTCGCGTTATCAACCCACGGTGCTGCAGGCTTTTGATGTGCTGGCCGGCTATGCCCACATTTACCACCCTGATCTCCACATTTGATTGTGCGCCCGCTATATCAACGGCCTGGGTTATGCCCTGTACCGTTTTGTCGATATTTGAAACCACTCCCCGGGTTACACCCGCCGACTCGGCTTTACCAATACCTAATACCTCTATTTTACCGTTTTTGCTACGGCGGCCAACAATAGCGCATATTTTTGTAGTTCCGATGTCCAATCCTACTACGATTGGTGAACTTTTTTCCTGAGTTGAGCTTTTGTCCATATTATTTCCTTATTAGAGATGTGTCTTTTTTCAATTTTGTTGAATCCGATCCCACTTTCTTCGCAGTAAGCGAGTCTTTTTTTGTAATAGCTTCGTTGCGTACGCCGATAACCTGGTTGGCGTACTTTATGTTTATCATTTTATAAGCATCCCAGCCTACCAAAGGCAATGCCTTTTTATAAAATGCCAGCAGGTTGCCGAATTTTGTATCCAGTGAATCAGCATTGCCCAGCAATATCCTATTGTTGCCAACGCGTGGTATCAATTCAATTTCATGGTCTTTATTTACATATAGCTCGGCTATCTGCGCATCCCAAAGCGAATCTTTTCTGATATAGTTGGCAGTTTTAAAAAGCGCCAAAGCCAGGGCGGTGTGCATGGTATCAACCTGGTTTGCAAAAAGTTCATCGATATAGCCGTTTGCTGCAAGCACCCTTGCTGTAAAGTTTGCCGATAATGGAATTTTTAAGCCATGCTGATCGACATAAAAATCCTGGTCAAAACGGTTCATGATGCGTAAAATAGGTTGCCGCTGGCTTATTTCTACATTTATAATGCCGTCCATATCGGCATAAACTTTTGCAAACTCTATAAACGGGTTTGCTTTTAATCTGCTTTCAAGCTCGTGGATGTTGATATTTTCCATCTGGCGGCCAATGAGGGCATGGCTGTGTATCTGCAATATATTGTCAACCTCGTCCCTGTCAATAAAATACTGGCTGCCGGGTATGTATATCTTTACATCCTTACAAATAACTTCCGATTTTTTTTGTTCAATAAAACTCATGAGCACTACCAAGCCGCCCAGGCTAATGCCCCAGGCTGAACTGATGAGTACGTATTTCCATACGCGTTTATTAAACATCTTTTTAAACATCTTGCAAAGCGTGTTTTAAAGGTTGAACCAATTGGTCAATATCACCCGCCCCAACTGTTAACAGTAACACGGGTTTCTCATTTCTTACCGCATCAATAGCCTCCTGTTTACCCAACTTGCGTTTATCCGTAATTTTCATTCGCTCAAGTATCATATCTGAATGTACCCCTTCAATTGGCAGCTCGCGGGCGGGATAAATATCCAGGATGATCAACTCGTCCGACATATCAAGCGCTTCGGCAAAGCCATCCGCAAAATCGCGCGTACGGGTATATAAATGCGGCTGAAAAATTGTGGTTAGCTTTTTATCGGGATACAATTTTTTAACCGATCTTATGCATGCTTTTAATTCTTCGGGATGGTGTGCATAATCATCAATAAATATTTGATACTCATCTTTTATAATATACTCAAAGCGTCGTTTTACCCCTTTGAACGAACCTAATGCGCTTTTTACAGCTTCAGCAGGTACATCAAGCAGTAAAGCGGCTTCTGTAGCAGCCACGGCGTTCTCCACATTGTGAAAACCGGGTATGCCCATTTTTATGTCATTGATTTGGGTATTTCCGTTTTTAAAATCAAAATAAAAGTCGCTGTTTTCAATGCGAATATTTGAAGCAGTTGCATCAGCTTCCGTATCGATAGCGTAGGTAAAACCTGTTGCTAAAGGCAAACCTTTACGATGGATAAGCTTGCCTCCCGGTTTTATTTGCGATGCAAATAGTTTAAATGAATCGGTAAGATGGCTATGATCGCCATAGATATCGAGGTGGTCTGCATCCATTGATGTTATGATAGCAACATCAGGATATAGGGTAAGGAACGACCTGTCGTACTCATCAGCCTCAACCACAACAATATCATTTTTGCCATAAAGCACGTTGCTGTGATAGTTTGTCGATATGCCGCCAAGGAACGCCGAACAATCCCTGCCCGAATCTTTAAGGATATGGGCGATCATGGTTGATGTGGTTGTTTTACCATGCGTACCGGCAACGGCCACTGTAAATTTGCCTTTGCTGATGATACCCAATACCTGCGACCGTTTAAAAAGTTCAAACCCATTATTGCGGAAGAAATTTAGGATCACCGAATCTTTGGGGATAGCTGGCGTATAAATAATCAGCGTATCATCGCCCGGCTTTCTGAAAGCTGAAGGTATCCAGTCCTCGCTATCTTCAAATATAACCGCTATCCCTTCACGGTTCAATTCGCTGGTAAGTTCGGTAGATGTTTTATCGTAACCGCAAACAACGCAGCCCAAATGATGAAAATAACGGGCCAGGCCACTCATGCCAATGCCACCTATTCCAACCAGGTAAACGCGTTTTATATTGCTTAATTCCATGTTTCTAAGTCTTTAGTCTGAAGTTCTAAGTCTTAAGTCAGTATTTTGAAAGTCTAAAGCCACAATCCGGACTTTGAACTTTTAACTTAAGACTTAAGACTTAATTTCATTACTTCCTGCGCAATAACTTCATCAGCATCAGGCATTGCCAGTTTGCCTATGTTATCACCTAATTTTTTTTGTAACTCTTTATCATTTAAAAGTTCCAGCACTTTATTAACCAGGTTAGCTTGGGCATCCCTGTCGGCAACAAAAACCGCCGCATTTTCTGATACCAGTGCCAGTGCATTTTTTGTTTGATGGTCTTCCGCCACATTTGGCGAAGGCACCAGTATCACCGGCTTTTTAATAACACATAGCTCGGCAATAGTACCAGCCCCTGCTCTTGATATAATGACATCAGCGGCAGCATAAGCCAAATCCATACGGTGCAAAAATTCGGTTATCTTGACATCAGGATACTTGTCTTCATCAATTTTCTCAATAATGGTTTGGTACGATGTTTTGCCAGTTTGCCATATAATTTGCGCGTCGGCAGCAACCATCTTATCCAAACCAGCCATTATACTGTTATTCAAAGTGCGCGCACCCAGGCTGCCACCAATAACCAGTATCGTCTTTTTAAACGCCGACAGCTTAAATAATTCGAGCGCCTGCATGTGTTTCCCTGCAATATTTACCGAGTCGCGACGTATGGGGTTACCTGTTTTAATTATCCGGTCGAAAGGAAAAAACTGGTCCATGCCATCAAAGGCCACGCATATTTTTTTTGCCTTTTTGCCCAGCCACTTGTTGGTAATACCCGCGTATGAATTTTGTTCCTGTATCAAATAAGGAATATCCTTTAACGAAGCTGCATATAATAAGGGCCCCGAAGCATAGCCGCCAACACCGACCGCTGCATCAGGGTTAAATTCCTTTATAATTTTCAATGCCTTTTGTACACTACTAATCAATTTTATCGGGAACATCACGTTTTTCCATATAGATTTACGCTGGATACCTTGTATGTCCAACCCGATTATCTTATAACCTGCCGCAGGCACTTTTTCCATCTCCATGCGGCCATTGGCCCCAACAAATAATATCTCGATGGCAGGATCAAGCTTTTTTAAAGCATTGGCAATAGCAATAGCCGGGAAGATATGCCCTCCTGTACCACCGCCGCTAATGATTATTTTCTTGTTCGATTTCACCGATTTTTTATTTTGATTACACCGATTCCTATTTGTGATTACACCGATTATGTCTATTCATTTTATAAATCCGAAATCGTAAATCGTAAATCCCAAATCATATTGCCACTTCCCTTATCTCCCCTACTATAACTTTTTTTGGTTCCTCAATATCCCTGCTTACCGATAGTATGATACCAAATGCCACGCTGGTAAATAATATCGACGTACCACCCATACTTACAAGCGGCAAAGGGATACCTGTTACCGGGCCAAGGCCTACTGCCACTGCCATATTTGCAAATGCCTGTATGGTTAAACTAAAGCTTAACCCCGCCGCCAGCAATGCCCCGAACGCTTTTGGGGCTTTTGTAACTATTTTTATGCAGCGATATAATAAAAACAGGTAAATGCCTATTAAAAGTATGCCGCCAACTAATCCATATTCTTCAACTATTACCGCATATATCTCATCCGAATAAGCTTCTGGGAGGTAATTTATCTGGTCGCTTTTGCCTACGCCTTTGCCAAATACTCCACCGGTTGCAATAGCTATTTTAGCGTGGTCGGACTGGAACGATTTATCAGGATTAGAAATTTCCGGGTGCATAAAAGCGTGTATCCTTGATACGTAAGTTTTATGACGAGGCCCCAAAAATACTACCCCTGCCAATAAAATCCCGCCAGCAAGGCAGGTTATGGCAATTTGCTTTATGCTGATACGGCCGATGATCAGCAGTAAAATACTTACACCAAAAAGCATTAATGCTGTAGAAAGGTTTGCAAGCGCAATTAAAATAAACACCACGCAAACCGCACCCATGATAGGTATGAAGGATTGTTTGACATCCTTGATATTTTCCTGTTTAAGTGATAGTGTCCGTGCCAAATACGTGATCAAAGCAAGTTTGGCCAAATCCGACGTCTGGAAACTCAAGCCAGTACCGGGGATAGCTATCCACCTGCTCGCATCGTTAACGTGGCTGCCAAAAACGAGCGTATAAACTAAGAGCGGCAGGGTAATGATCATCAATAATTTTGATATGCCGCGGTAATACCGGTAATCAAGCTTGTGAGATATGTACATTAACGCGATACCACCAATGATCATGGCCAGGTGCTTCATCAGAATAGACTCAGCCCCAACGCCACGCTTATAAGCAAGCGTACCAATAGCGCTGTAAACCGACAGCAAAGAAATAACCGACAGCAATATGACGATAAGCCATATCCAGCGGTCCCCTTTTGTGTTATTTAATATCCTGTTCATTTCTATGATTTCACCGATTATTTTTTGATTTCACCGATAGTTGTTTTGTGATTTCACCGATTATTCTCTTTTGACTTCACTGATTTTTGTTCGACTACTTTATTTTTTTCACCATGGACCATGGACTATAGACCATGGACTATTTTCACAACTCCCTCACCGCTTGTTTAAATTGCCGGCCGCGGTCTTCGTAATTTTTAAACAGGTCGAAGCTGGCGCAGGCGGGTGAAAGTAATACGGTATCGCCTTTTGCTGCCAGGTGATAGGATACCTGGGCAGCCTCCTCGGCCGAATAGGTATTTACTATTACCTCCACATCATCTTCAAAAGCATCGTGGATGCGTTTGTTATCCTTGCCCAGGCAAACAATGGCTTTAACTTTCTGGCGTACCAATGGCTTCAGCATGCTGTAATCATTCCCCTTATCAACCCCCCCGAGGATCAATACAACATCAGTTGTCATGCTTTCGAGGGCATACCAGGTGGAATTGACGTTGGTCGCCTTGGAATCATTGATGAAACTGATCCCCGATATTTTACCAACCGACTCGAGCCTATGCTCAATGCTTTTAAAACTGCTCATACTGTCCCTTATCGAGGGATCACGTATTTCAAGGTATTTAGCCATCATACCCGATGCCATCGAGTTATAGACGTTATGCTTACCCTGCAGGGCCAATTCTGTTATTGACATTTGAAAATGTTGTTGGTGAATGTTTATGACAATATTGTCGTTTTCGAGATATGCTCCCGGTTCAATCTTTTTTTGTATGGAGAACGGCAGTAGCTCTGCCGAGAAGGCACGGCTTTCCATTCCCTTTATTGTTTCCGGGTCATCGGCACAGTATATAAAAACATCGCTTGCCGTTTGATTTTGGGTGATGCGAAATTTCGAGGCCACATAATTTTCCATTTTATAATCGTACCGGTCCAAATGATCGGGGGTTATGTTTAACAATACGGCTATGTCCGCCTTAAACTGGTACATGTCATCCAGCATAAAGCTGCTCAGTTCCAACACGTAGGTGTCAAACTTTTCGGTAGCTACCTGGTAGGCAAAGCTTTTACCAATGTTACCTGCAAGGCCAACGTTCAGGCCTGCATTTTTTAGTATATGATAAGTAAGACTGGTAGTGGTAGTTTTACCGTTTGAACCAGTGATCCCAATTATTTTGGCATCGGTGTACCTGCCTGCAAATTCTATCTCGGATATCACCGGGATATTTTTTTCTTTTATTTTTTTTACGATAGGCGCTTTATCGGGAATACCAGGGCTTTTGATTACTTCAACAGCTTCGAGGATATCTTTTTCGGTATGCTGATTTTCCTCGAAGCGGATATTCCAATCCTCTAATTGTTTTTTATAATTATCTGCTATAGCCCCAAAATCAGAAACAAAAACATCATAGCCCTGCTGTTGGGCAAGATATGCCGCACCCACCCCGCTTTCGCCAGCGCCAAGAATGACTATTTTATTTTTTGATTTCATTTTTTTGATTACACCGATTATTTATTTTGATTTCACCGATTTGTTTTGACTATGGACCATGGTCAATTGTTGTTATTTGTTATTTTACTCTTCCTAATCTCTAATCAACCAATCTCTAATCGTTACCTCAGCTTCAGCGTTACAATAGTTACTATGGCCAGCAGGATGCCGATGATCCAAAACCTGGTTACTATTTTTGATTCATGAAAACCTTTTTTCTGGTAATGATGGTGCAATGGCGCCATCAAAAACACCCTGCGCCCAGCACCAAACTTGCGCCGGGTATATTTGAACCACGATACCTGGATAACTACCGAAAGATTTTCAATAATGAAGACCCCACACAGCAGTGGCAGCAATAATTCCTTACGTATCATTATTGCAAAAACCGCTATTATCCCGCCAATGGCCAGGCTGCCTGTATCGCCCATAAATACCTGCGCCGGGTATGAGTTATACCATAAAAAGCCCACACATGCACCTACAAAAGCGCCAGCAAAAATTACCAGTTCGCCCGAGTTGGGAATGAACATTATATTAAGGTAGTCGGCTATTACAATATTGCCCGATACGTATGCCAATATTGCAAGGGTGATGCCTATGATAGCCGATGTGCCTGTTGCAAGGCCGTCTATCCCATCAGTGATATTTGCCCCGTTGGATATGGCTGTAATAATTATGATGACGAAGAACATAAATACCAGCAATGAATAATGGTCGGTATCCGCCCCTATAAACTTAAGCACCTTACCATAGTCGAACTCATTGTTTTTATAAAAAGGCATGGTAGTTTTAGTCGACCTAACCTCCTGCGTGTACACTGGCACATTGCCCCGCATGTGGAAATTCACGGGCGCATCGGCTATTTTTTGCGCTTTTACGTCCTTTGAATTTATTTCCTGCCTTATTACGATATCCTTATTGGTATACATTGTAAACCCGATAAACAAAGCCAGGCCCACCTGCCCTATTATTTTAAACTTGCCTGCCAGGCCTTCTTTATTTTTTTTGAAAACCTTTATGTAATCGTCCAAAAAACCAATCCCCCCCAACCAAACTGTAGTAACAAGCATCATTATGATATAAATGTTATCAATTTTGGCAAACAATAATGTTGGCACCAAAATCCCCAATATAATGATGAGGCCACCCATAGTTGGTGTGCCTGCTTTTTGCATTTGGCCTTCTAAACCTAAATTCCTTACTGTTTCGCCCACTTGTTTAAAGCGCAGATAGTCTATCAGCCTGCGGCCGAAAACCGTTGTAATAATAAGCGAAGTAATTACCGCCATCGCCATGCGGAACGTGATATATTGAAATACCCCAGCGCCTGGAATGCTGTAATTTTTGTTTAAGTAAGAAAATAAGTAATAGAACATATTGATATGCGGATTTCGGATGTGCAGATGTGCGGATTATTAATGTGCGGATGTGCAGATTATTAATGCGCAAATTTTCGCTTCTTCAATCACTTTTTTACTTGGTTAATTATTTTTATCATTTATCAATTCCCTATCATTTGCACACCTGCATACTCGCACATCTGCACATTTATTTGGTTGATGATATTATCTTTCCTAATATTCTTATAATCGATTGTATGTCATCAAGCATAACCTGTTCAAAAGGATAGCTTTCTGCATGTTTACATAGTTTCAACCAATATTCTGTCTCTTCGGCTTCCTTATAGGCTATTTTGCATTTGTGTTTAAAATCATTTTTACTCTCCGCGCCTTGTGCTTCACTTACATTTGCCCCCACTGAAGTCCCGCTTTTAAAGAGTTGGTTGGCCATATTGAATTTCTTCTTTGATTCGAGGACTTCGGTAAACGCAATTATTTTCAAAGAGAAATTAAAAGTCAGATCAACTATCAAATTTGGCTTCTCACTCATGGCTATTTTTATTTATTCATTTATAAAATCTAAAAATCCGCACATTCGCACATCTGCACATCACCTAACTCAATTCTTTAAAATTTTCCACCAACTCTTCCATATCATCAAAATGACTTTTTACCCCCGCTATTTCCTGGTATTTTTCGTGGCCTTTGCCGGCTATTAATACTATATCACCGGGGTGGGCCAGCATACACGCTGTTTTTATTGCTTCCCGCCTGTCCACGATGCTCAGGGTGTGCCTTTTAAATGCCGGGTCAACGCCTGCTTCCATGTCTTTTATTATTTGGGCAGGATCTTCACTGCGCGGATTGTCCGATGTAAAAATCACCTTGTCGCTCCACTCGCAGGCGGTTTTAGCCATAATAGGACGTTTGGTTTTATCCCTATCGCCGCCGCAGCCGATAACCGTAATTACTTTTTCATTGCCTTTGCGGATATCGTGAATAGTGCTTAATATGTTTTGAACGGCATCAGGGGAATGTGCATAATCAATAACACCAATGGTTTTGTTTGGTGCAACTATGTAATCGAATCGGCCCCTTGCACCTGTAAGCTTGCTCAGGCTGGTCAATATTTTGGTTTTATCCTGATCAAGCAGCATTGCGGCGGCATATACTGCCAATAAATTATAGGCATTAAAGGTACCCACCATTTTAAACCAAACTTCTTCACTATCTATCAGCAGTTGTAAGCCTTCAAACTGGTTTTCAACAATGCGGGCCTTATAATCGGCCATGCTTTTTAGGCCATAGGTTTTTTTATGCGCTTTTGTATTTTGCAACATTACATTGCCGTTTTTATCGTCGCCGTTGGTTAGTGCAAAGGCATTGGCAGACAGGCCATCGAAAAATGCTTTTTTAGCTTTAAGGTAACTGTCAAAGGTCTTATGATAATCTAAATGGTCGTGTGTAAGGTTTGAGAATATGCCACCCGCAAATTTTAAGCCGCTGATGCGATGCTGGGCGATGGCATGGCTGCTTACTTCCATAAAGCAATAATCACATCCCTGCGCCACCATTTCGCTCATCAAGCTATTTAGTTCGACAGGATCGGGCGTAGTATGTGTAGCCTGCACAACTTCGCCGTTTATTAAGTTTTCGACAGTTGAGAGCAACCCGCATTTATAGCCCAGGTCGCGGAATAATTTATAAAGCAGGGTAGCAATAGTAGTTTTGCCGTTGGTGCCTGTTACGCCCACCAGCTTTAATTTTGATGATGGGTTATCGTAAAAATTGGCGGCAACTATGCCCAGTGCGATAGCAGAATCCGCCACCATCAGAAAATCAACTTCGCCTGTAACACGTGCAGGCAAAACCTCGCATATTACAGCCACAGCACCGTCCTTAACAGCCTGTAAAATATAATCGTGCCCATCAACCTGCGTGCCTTTTACGGCCACAAACAACGATCCGGGTATTACCTTTCGTGAATCAAAAACAATGGCAGATATTTCTATATCTGCACTGCCCTGCAATTCAGTGAAAGCAAGCCCGTCTATTATGTCACTTAAATACTTCATTGCAATTCGATTATTATTTTTGATCCTTTTGGTACGATACTTCCACCTGTTACCGATTGGCTGATAACTGAGCCACTGCCCCGTACTGCTACTTTATAACCGGCGTTACCTAATAAATATAGGGCATCGCTAAGGCCCATGCCAGTTACCGATGGTACCACGCCGCTTTTATAGCTAACTTCTTCGTATGAGATACCGCTACTGGTATCAACCCCGCTACCCGCAGCATTGTTTGATGCATATAATGGCTTAACACCCAGTTTGGTGTACACTTGTTTAAGCGCCTTTGGATTGCCTTTTTTTATTTGAGGCAGGTTTGTGTTGCCGACATAATGAATGGGCGAAGCCTGATTCATTTCAAGGTCGCTGGCGTACACACGGTCGGCAATTGTTCTGAATACCGGGCCGGCAACCAATGCAGCAAGGTATGACCCTTGTGTCGGATGGTTGATAACCACGATCATAGAATATTTAGGGTGATTAGCCGGGAAATACCCGCAAAACGATGCCTGGTAAGTTTTATTTACCCCGTAGCCTGTTGAACCATTGGCAATTTGTGCCGTGCCGGTTTTGCCTGCTACGCTATATAAAGGGTTTTTAATTACATTTTTACCGGTACCTTCAAGCACAACCCCCTCCAACAGGCTTTTCATTTTACCAAGCGTGGCATCCGAGCATACCTTTTCGTTAATCACCCGCGCCTGGAATTGCTCAACGGTATTTCCAAGCCTGCGTATCTCTTTTACAAAGATCGGCGCTATCATTTTGCCATTATTTGCAACCGAATTATAAAGCGTAAGCATTTGTAATGGCGTCATCCGCATTTCGTATCCATAGGCCATTTCTGGCAACGTTAATTTGCTCCAGCTTCTGTTTGATGGGTTTTTAACCACCGGCT
>JABDCF010000011.1 GCA_013288235.1 Bacteroidota bacterium
TACAACTTCAACTCACCCCATCCTTCCCTGTACGTCCTGCGGATAAACTGGTTGGCGGGTTCAAAATTGGTTACGCGCATGTTTTCGCCGTCCCATTTAAGGTCAACATAACGGCCGCTGAATTTGTAGCCCTCCATATTGCCGTAAACAGGGTCGTTGCGTTTTATTTTCTCCTGTATGTTAAAGCTCCGCAGCAGCAGGTTGCCCAGCAACACGGTTTCGGTTAGCGGACCGGCATACCCTTCAAAAGGGGAATCTACTTCCATTTTTCCGTAGCCGGCAATAGCGGCGTCAACCCATTGCCACCAGTGGCCGTCCATGCCGCCCTGTATGCGCGGGTATTTCTCGGGCACGTTAACATCCTTATTCAACGCCAGCGGCAACAACCTCGGGTGACTGCCACCCCATCCGCACGAAACTTTGCCCTTTGTGCCAATAAACAGCGTACAGCCTTCAAAATCATTCTCACTCGCAATATCGCCAAGCGCTTCGTTCATATTAACATCCGGGTCAAGCTCCGCAAGGCGTTCGGGGGTTATCCCGCCATCCATCCAGTGCAGGTCGAGGTCTTTGCCGTTTTTTTGTGTGAATTTGAATTTTATCGAACTGGAAACCGGGCCGCTATCGGGATAAATGCCTTCCTTAAAAATGCCGCTGTAAACCGTACTTGCGCTGCCCGATACATCGGTAGGGTAGCCCAGACCGAGCAGCTTAAACGGCGGCCCCATAATATGGCAGCCCATATCGCCGAGGGCGCCGGTGCCAAACTGCCACCAGCCGCGCCAGTTAAAGGGCACCAGGTTTTCTATGTAATCTACGTTTTGTGCGGTGCCCAGCCATAAATCCCACTTAAGTTCCTTTGGTACCGGCGGCTTTGCCGATGGCCAGGGAATACCCTGCGGCCACACTGGGCGGTCGGTCCAGCAATATACTTTTTCAATATCGCCGATAAGGCCCGCCTCAAACCATTCGCGCATGGTGCGCATGCCATCGCAGGAGGCGCCCTGGTCGCCCATTTGGGTAACAACCTGGTATTTTTTTGCAGCTTCGGTCAGTACGCGGGCTTCGTAAATGTCGTGCGTTAAAGGCTTTTGCAGGTACAGGTGTTTTTTTAGTTGCATGGCGCTATAGCCAACAATAGCGTGGTTATGATCAGGGATAGCCACTGTAACGGCATCGAAATTTTTGTTTTCTTTTTCAAACATCTCGCGCCAGTCGTGGTAAAATTTGGCTTTCGGGAATTGTTTCAAACGTTGCATACCCGGCCGTTCGTCCACATCGCACAAAAAAGCAATTTCAGCATTCTTTTTTGGCGCGGTAGCGAAGTGGTGGATATCATTTTCCGCCTCACCGCCCGTGCCTACAGCTGCAATATATAGTTTGTCGCTGGGGGCGGTATATCCCTTGCCGCCCAGCACAAAGCGCGGAACAATGTAAAATCCGGCTGTTGCAATAGCTGATTTCTTTATAAACTCGCCACGGCTGATGTTGTTTTTTTCTTCCATGTACTTATAAATTATTTCATGTGTAGCGGCCTTACTTCAACCGTTTTAAAAAAGACTATATCATTATCACCATGGTTCTGCAATCCGATAAAGCCATAGTTTGGCCGCAGACCGCGGAAAGGTTCATAATCAAACTTACGTTCGGGAACGGGGTCGCCTTCGGTGTAATCGGTCACCAGTTGGCCGTTTACATAAACAATAGTGCGCGGGCCATCGAGGGTAATTTCCATCACGTTCCATTGCGGGCCGGGCCGCCCGGGTTTTGAATGCGGCTTGCTTATGGAATACAGCGACCCGGTGATATGGTATTCGTCCTCGCCCGATGTTTCGGGATGGTTATCAATCTGCACTTCATAGCCATAATACACGGGCATCCAGGCTTCGCGCGGTTCAATGGGTATGCGGATAAAAAAGCCCGAGTTACTGTTCTCTTTTTCCATTTTATAAACAACGCGGATAACGCAGTCGCCAAATTTTTCCTTCTTCCAATAGCACAGCCCCATACCGCCGTGACTGCCTGTCAAGCCGTTTTCAACATAGCGGCTGCCGGGGCCTACCTGTTTCCAGCCATCAAGGTCCTTGCCATTGAACAGTTGCCGCCAGCCGCTGTCGGCCATATTTGGCGTTTTGGTGAAATGGGTGGGCGCTTTTAATTGGTGATGAGAGGTTGGCAGCATTGCGCTGCACAAGGCCAGGGTTAAGAGGCCCATACACAGGCCGGGGCCATTCAGGATAATTCTTTTATTCATGATCAGCAATTTAGATTTGAGACGTGAGATTTGAGTATTGAGATTGAAAAAGCACGCTTTCTCATGTCTCAAATCTCACGCCTCGAATCTCCAAAGGGTTTATAATGGTTGCTTAAAAGTAATGATTAATGTAGGGCACCACAAATTTTTAGATAAAAACACGATAGATATTTATATTGCAACAATTAATGCCGCATAGATGAAACAGGTAACACTTTTATTAGCCGGGCTTTTATTGGGCTTTACATTTTCGGCCAACGGGTATGCCCCTGCTATAATAGCCCGGCCAATCGCGCCTATTGATTCCCTTACAAAAAAAGCCTTGATCAAAGCGTTAGATGCCTTTCTGCTGCAAAAAGAAAACGATAACGATAAAAATAAATTCGTGTTAAAAGAAGACCGGCTGGCAACCTACGCGCTGCTTGATGAGATGAAGGGGGTTGAAAAAAATCCAAAACTTAAAGATATTGGTTATTACAAAGCTTACCTCACCAATATTGTCGATTTAAACAATAATAGTTTTTTAATACAGCTTTCGTACATCGGCATTAATGAAAAAGCGGCCGCACTAAGGGCAAGCTTCAGGTTTATGGCAAAAAAGGCAGATACGCAATTTTACTTTTTTTCGACCTTAAAGCAAAACACCCTCGCCTGGCGGTCAAAAAAAATAAACAATATAAACTTCCACTTTAAAGATACGCTCGACCTGGCGACGGCTAAGGATTATCTTAAGACAGTAAACTCATTTGATAAACGATTAAAATTACCGCCCTTGCCTTTCGAATTTTATTTTTGTGATAATTTCCCCGATGCACTGCAAATTTTAGGTGTGGATTATAAATCAAACCTGAACGGGATAAAATATGATGACATTACATCGCACGACAATAATACCACCCTTGAATTGGATGGCGGCTACACCGACACAAAACGCTTTGATGCGCATGATTTGTGGCACGATAGGCTGCACAGGGTAATGTCGGTAGATGTGATCAACCGCCCGGTTGATGAAGGCTGCGCTTACCTGTATGGCGGCAGCTGGGGCATTAGCTGGCCCGATATATTGGCAACATTTAAAAAATATGCGGCAGACCACCCCAATGCCGACTGGCAAAAACTATACACCGATAATACAAACTTAACCGATGGTGATAAATCCCTGAAAATAGCTTATGCAATAAACGCGCTGATCGTTCAAAAAATTGAGAAAGAAAAAGGCTTCGACCCGGTAATGGTATTACTAAGCTGCGGCAAACACGAGCCCGGCGATGATAATTATTTTACCGCACTGGAAAAAGTAACCGGGATAACAAAGATAGGGTTTAATAGTGCGGTTTGGGGGTTGATTAAAGCGGACTAAGATTTTTAGGATTGAAGGATGTCGGGATTTTTAACCGATTAAATGTTACATTCTAATCCTATCATCTTAAAATCCTACAAATCTTAGTCTCTTTTATAATCGGCATTTTCGGGATGCTTTACATTAAATACCCTTTTATATTCGAGGCTTTTACTTCCAAAATTTATGAGCAATCCAATTGGTAAGTTATATGCTTTTAATAATTGATAGCCTGGGCGAGATGTGAATCGTCAAGGCGTGAGAAAGCTTTTAATTCGACCATAATTTTATCTTCTACAAAAAAGTCGACCCTTCTTGTGCCAATGTCAATTCCATCATAATATATCGTCATTACCATTTCTCTTTTAAATTTTAATCCTTGTTTTCCCATTTCAATTGCCGGTGCCTTTTGATAAATAACTTCCGGGAAACCGCAACCAAGAGTGTTATGAACTTTCATTGCACAGCCAATAATTTTGTGGGTAATATCTTCGTGTAGCATGGACTAAGAATTTAGGATTGAAGGATGACAGGATTTTTAACGGGCTAAATATATTAAACTAATCCTATAAATTATATATCAAGGTTTATAAGGTTAAATAATGAGAGGATTTCGATGGAATAAATATAGTAAACTGATCCTATCATCTTAAAATCCTACAAATCTTAGTACCTTTGCTATCCTCAAATTGGAATTAGAACGATGTTTGAAAATTTATCAGATAAACTCGACAGGGCCTTTAAGGTATTAAAAGGACAGGGTACCATTACTGAAATAAACGTGGCCGAAACCATGAAGGAGATCCGCAAGGCCCTCCTTGATGCCGACGTCAACTATAAAACGGCCAAAGCATTTACTGACGATGTAAGGCAAAAAGCCATTGGCCAGAATGTACTGACTGCCATCTCGCCCGGCCAGTTGCTCACAAAAGTAATGAGCGATGAGTTGACCGAGTTAATGGGTGGCAGCACTGCCGAACTTAATTTAAGCGCTTCGCCAACCATTATATTAATTGCAGGTTTAAACGGCGCAGGTAAAACAACCTTTACCGGCAAGCTTGCCAATTATTTAAAAACACAGAAAAATAAAAAGCCATTATTAATCGCCGACGATATTTACCGTCCGGCAGCTATTGAGCAACTGCAGGTTTTAGGCGGCCAGATAGGCGTACCGGTTTATGCCAATCTTGAATCGAAAGATCCGATAGCTATTGCGAGGGAGGGTATCGCGTTAGCAAAACAAAACGGGAATAATGTAGTCATCATCGATACCGCCGGCCGTCTTTCTATAGATGAGGCCATGATGCGGGAAATTGAGCAGGTAAAAGATGCTGTAAAACCACATGAAATTTTATTTGTGGTGGATGCCATGACAGGCCAGGATGCTGTAAATACCGCCAAAGTATTTAACGACCGTCTTGATTTTACCGGCGTTGTATTGACCAAGCTTGATGGCGATACCCGCGGTGGTGCGGCGCTTTCGATAAAATCGGTGGTTAATAAGCCGATAAAATTTATCGGTACCGGCGAAAAAATGGAAGCGCTGGACGTTTTCCACCCCGACCGTATGGCCTCGCGCATTTTGGGCATGGGCGACGTGGTTTCGCTGGTTGAACGTGCACAGCAGCAGTTTGATGAAAAAGAAGCCGCCGAGTTGCAAAAGAAGATCCGCAAAAACAAATTCGACTTCAACGATTTTTACAGCCAGATACAGCAGATCAAGAAAATGGGTAACATGAAGGACCTGATGGGCATGATACCCGGCGTTGGCAAAATGATGAAGGATGTTGAGGTGGATGATAATGCGTTTAAAGCCATCGAAGCGATAATTCAATCGATGACACCTTACGAAAAAGGCAATCCTGATACCATTAACCAAAGCCGGCGCAACCGTATAGCCAAAGGCTCGGGCACAAACCTTACTGAAGTTAACCGCCTGATAAAACAGTTTGAAGATATGCGCAAGGTGATGAAACAAATGAGCAACCCTGCCGCCATGGCTAATATGATGCGCAGAATGCCGCGGTAGGGGGATTTCGGAATTACGATTTACGACCCGATAGCTATCGGGTTCGGACTTGCAATAGGGGTTTTCTTTCAATGCGATCCTGAAAATGGTAATATTTTCATCGACATTACGGTTTTTGGGTGAGTCTCGTTAAGAAATATCTTTGAACTCCCTATTAAATTGCACTGTATCTGTTATCCTGTAATTTACCTGTCTATTATGAAAAATAAAACCTTCTTATTCCTAATCAGCATAATTAGCTTATCACGACTATCCACCATTGTGCACGCTATGTCAAATACGATTATAAGTGTTGAGACGACCCACACAGACATAAATTTTATAGATATTCATGGAAAGGGTTTTTTCTGGTACGGATCTTACGGTTTAAATACGAAATTTATCCAATTCCAATATGAAAATCATCGACACGGATGGGCCAGGATAATATTTTATCCGAAAAACTTAAAGGAAAAGAGTAAACTTGATTCAATGAACAAAGTTGACCGAACTGATGGCCATTGGATTCGGCTATATGTCATGAAAAACAGTAGTAAATTTGATATTTGGGTGGTTTTTGTAGATAAGGCTTACGATAAAGATAAACCGGATGCTGGTGATATAACTGTATATGAGCCAACATATCCCTGCAAAGCCGAACTTTTTAAAATGGATAAAAACAAATGGAGATTTGTGAAATCAACTAAAATAATTAAAGGCGGGGGCCAATTTAATATGTTTCCGATAATAAAATATTAGGTTGCCAATTTGGAAAGTCCTTACGAGAGCTAAGCCTTTGTGATAGCCTTGGTATAGTATCTACAATGTGTGACTGCGTTTGCAGCTTAATCCAAAATGTTCACAAAAAACCCCGGGCACTACTCCGGGGTTGAGATAAACTATATAACTGAAACTAAAACACCGTTTGATGAGCTAAAAGCTGAAAGACCAAAGCCTAAAGCTTTTTGCTGCTGTCTTAGCTTTTCGCTTTCTGCTTAAAGCTTTTTGCTGCTGTCTTAGCTTTTTGCTTTCCGCTTTAAGCTTTCCGCTTCTCAAGAGCATCCCATCGAATTGCCGCAATTCAGACATTTATAACAAGTACCCGACCGAAGCGTAGTATGCCCGCAAACATTACATGCCGGCGCATCACTTTGCACACCCATACTCAAATCAACACTATATTTTTTCTGACTACTGCTACTATCAACTGCTACCGGCTTACTAACCGGTTCATATATATTGCTTTCATCAGTATTAAAGTCGCTGTCGTCCATCTGTGGGTTGCCGGTAATGCCTTTTTGCTCGGTGATCACGTGTACCAGATCGGTGCGGTTTTGGTATTCGTAGCCAAGCATCCTGAAAATATAATCGATGATACTTGTGGCGCTTTTTATATTGGCATGGCCAACGACCATCCCGGCGGGCTCAAAACGGGTGAAAGTAAATTTCTCCACATATTCTTCCAGTGGCACACCATATTGCAGGCCAACCGACACCGCTATAGCAAAACAGTTCATGAGCGAGCGGAAGGTTGCACCTTCTTTGTGCATATCCACAAATATTTCGCCTAAGGTGCCATCCTCATATTCGCCTGTACGTACAAACACGGTTTGGCCGTCGATCATTGCTTTTTGGGTATAGCCACGGCGTTTAAAGGGTAAACTCTTCTTTTGCACCACCCGCGAAAGCTGGCGCATAAAGTTGGTGTCCTTTGACTTTTCCATAATGGCTATTGCAGCTTCTATTACCTGTTCCGAGGTTAGGTCGCTCAATTTTACATTGGCCGCTTCGCCTAAAACTTCCTCAACAGTCTCTAATTTTTCTTCCGAAACCGCTTCTTTTTCTTCCTTCACATCCGATTTTGTGGACAGCGGCTGCGAAAGTTTACAGCCATCCCTGTAAAGGGCATTTGCTTTTAAACCAAGTTTCCACGATAGCTCGTAACAATCTTTTATCTCATCAACAACCGCCTCATTTGGCAGGTTGATTGTTTTTGAAATGGCGCCCGATAGAAACGGTTGTGCCGCCGCCATCATTTTGATATGACCATGGGCGTGTATAAAACGTTCGCCTTTGGCGCCACATTTATTGGCGCAATCAAATATGGGGTAATGTTCTTTTTTTAGATAAGGCGCCCCCTCAATGGTCATGGTACCACAGATGTACTCATTAGCCTCCGCGATCTCTGCGCGATTGAAGCCTAATGCCCGCAATACGTTAAAATCCGGCGCGTTGTATTGTTCAGCAGTAATGCCGATGCGTTTAAGGCAATCTTCGCCAAGCGTCCAGATATTGAACGAAAAGCTGATCTCGAAAGCGGCAGCCAATCCCGAATCTATTTTTTCAAGCTCATCATAGGTTAAGCCTTTGGCTTTTAGCGTATCGAAATTAATATGCGGCGCGCCTTTTAATGTTGCAGCGCCCTTTGCATAATTTATAATGGTATTAACTTCATGCTCGGTATAGCCCAAATTGCTCAATGCTTCGGGCACAGCCTGGTTAATGATCTTAAAATAGCCCCCGCCCGATAGTTTTTTAAATTTTACCAGCGCAAAATCAGGCTCGATGCCGGTAGTATCGCAGTCCATTACTAAGCCAATGGTTCCGGTCGGTGCTATAACGGTTGTTTGCGCGTTGCGATAACCATATTTTTCACCCATTTCAACGGCTTTGTCCCAGGCGTTGCAGGCTGCCGAAAGTAAATAATCTGGGCAATCGGCCTGTTGAATTCCCGGCGGCTTAATTTCCAGGCTTTCGTAGTTTTCGGTAGAGTTATAGGCTGCGTAACGGTGGTTGCGCATTACGCGCAGCATATGCTGTTTATTTTCTTCGTAACGCTTGAATGTTCCCAACTCGCGGGCCATTTCGGCTGAGGTTGCATAAGCGGTACCCGTCATGATAGCGGTAATAGCCCCGCCGATAGCGCGGGCTTTTTTACTGTCGTATGGGATGCCGTTCACCATTAAGGCCGAGCCAAGGTTAGCGTAGCCTAAACCAAGCGTGCGGTAATCATAAGATAGCTGCGCCACTTCTTTTGACGGGAATTGCGCCATCAATACGGATATTTCCAATACAATTGTCCAGACCCGGCAGGTATGTTCAAAACCTTTTACATCAAATACCCGGGTTTTCGGGTCGAAGAAATGCGCCAGGTTAATGGATGCCAGGTTACAGGCCGTATTATCCAGAAACATATATTCCGAACACGGATTTGATGCGTTGATACGCCCGCCTTCGGGACAGGTATGCCATTCGTTGATGGTGCTGTCAAATTGCACACCGGGATCGGCGCAGGCCCAGGCAGCAAAAGCAATATCGTCCCATAGTTTTTGTGCCGCCACTGATTTAACAGCTTTCCCCGACATGCGACTTGTCAGTTCCCACGGTTTCCCATCCTGCAATGCCCTAAAAAAAGCATTTGGTATGCGAACAGAGTTATTAGAATTTTGACCGGATACGGTTTGGTATGCTTCCCCTTCGTAATCCGACGAATAACCGGCTGCTATCAAAGCAGCTACTTTTTTCTCTTCTTCAACCTTCCAATTAATAAAACTTTCAATTTCGGGATGGTCAAGGTCAAGACAAACCATTTTGGCTGCCCGGCGTGTAGTCCCACCAGATTTTATGGCGCCCGCCGCACGGTCGCCTATTTTTAAAAACGACATCAAGCCGGAGGAATAGCCGCCGCCCGATAATTTTTCACTCGCACCCCTGATCTTCGAGAAATTTGTGCCTACGCCCGATCCATATTTAAATATCCTGGCCTCACGCACCCAAAGGTCCATTACGCCACCGTCGTTAACCAAATCGTCCTCAACCGAAAGGATAAAGCACGCATGCGGCTGCGGGCGCTCATACGCCGAAGTGGATTTGCTCAGCACTTCCGTTACCGGGTCAACATAATAATGCCCCTGCGGCTTCCCTGTAATGTTGTACGATGAATACAAGCCCGTGTTAAACCATTGCGGCGAGTTTGGCGCTGCCAGTTGCCCGGTAATGGTATAAACTATCTCATCATAAAATATATTGGCATCCTGCTGCGAAGCAAAATAGCCGTAACGCATCCCCCAATCTTTCCAGCAATTGGCCATACGGTGGGCAACCTGTTTAATGCTTTTTTCGGAACCCATTGTGCCATCAGCCAAAGGCACACCGGCTTTACGAAAGTACTTTTGCGCCAAAATATCAGTAGCCACCTGCGACCACGCAGCAGGCACTTCCACATCATTCATCTCAAACACGGCATCACCCGATGGATTTCGGATAACCGATGAGCGTTTTTCGTATTTAAAAAGGTCAAATACATCAATCCCTTCCTTGCTGAAATACCTGGCAACTTTTAAGCCTTTGCCGTTCAGCGCCTTTTCTTTTTTTGTTATGCTTTTTCCCATAGTAGTATGTATTATAAGTTATCACCGTGTTAAAAAATCCGTTGAGGGGTTTTTAAGTAAATCTATTATTCTGTAAAATATGATACTATTCAGAGTTTTCAACACATGGTGGAGAAGGTGCCTGCATTATGCATCCGGGCTTTTAATTAGGTGGGTTATAGTGGCTTGAGGGTGTGGAAAATGAACTAAGCGAAGGGCGATTGAAAGATTCTACTGGCCTTTTTGTTTAGCAAGGCATGACTGTTAAAATGATGAAAAAAACTTACGCCTTTATCCGCTATATTTGATAATTAATAAACGCACCGCCATGAAAAAACTCCTCTTTATCGCTTCGCTAACGCTGATAACCATTGCAGCCAAAGCGCAGCTATCAACCACCCCAACCATTAAACCAACCGACACAGCCAAATTGTATAACCCCGCCGCAGATGCAAAAGCCGATATTGCCAATGCAGTTAAAAGGGCAGCGGCCGAACATAAAAACGTTTTTCTGCAAATTGGGGGCAACTGGTGTACCTGGTGCCTGTATTTTAACGACCTGGTGAGCAAGGATGCTGAACTGCATAAGTACCTGTCCGACAATTACGTGGTAGTACACGTTAATTACAGCAAGGAAAACCTGAACGAAAAGGTTTTGGCAAGCCTGGGTTACCCGCAACGCTTTGGGTTCCCGGTTTTTGTGATACTGGACGATAAAGGCAACCGCCTGCACACCCAAAACTCAGAGTACCTTGAAGAGGGCCGTGGCCACAGTAAGAAAAAAGTGATGGAGTTTTTTGAATCGTGGTCGCCCGCGGCTATTGACCCTAAAACTTACCAAAAAACAAAATAATATTAAACTTTCAATCGTTTTATATGTCCTAAGATGAAGATTGACAAAAAAATTAAGGATATGAAAACGATGAGAATATTTTGGGATTATTATTTTGCCAACGACGACAAATTATTTGCAAGGGCCTGCGGGGCGGGGGTATATTAGGTGTTGAAAGGTTGTAACGTTTAAAAGTTGTAATGTTTTAACTGGACATTTTAACCTTCCAACATTACAACTTTTAAACATTACAACACTTATTCGATAACAGTTACTTTCAGCATATTTGTTTTTGCCTTTTTTGAGATCGGTACCGATGCCGTATTTATTACAACGTCGCCATCCTGTACCAGGTTAGCCTCTTTTAAAATAGCATTTACATCGCTTATGGTTTCATCTGTGCTTTCAAGCTTGTCGTAATAAAAGGTTTTTACGCCCCAAAGCAGGCTCAATGCATTTAACAGGTGCTTATTTGCTGTAAATATATATGTGCTGGCTTTAGGCCTGTAGCTTGATATTTCGAAGGCAGTGTAGCCCGACGTAGTCATAGAAACTATACCAACCGCATTGGTATGTTCGGCAAGGTAAACAGCCGAACCGCAAACGGCATCGCTCAGGTAATTTACTGATGAACTGTCGGTGTTTGATTCTTTATTGCTGTTGAACGGATAGCCATTTTCTTCTACGTTCCTCACAATTTTTGCCATTGTTTCAATAACAATAACTGGGAATTCGCCAACTGATGTTTCGCCGCTCAGCATTACTGCATCTGCGCCGTCAAGTACCGAGTTAGCTACGTCATTTACCTCGGCACGTGTAGGGCGCGGGGTAGTGATCATTGATTCCAACATCTGGGTGGCAACAATCACCGGCTTCGATGCTTCACGGCATTTACGGGCAATCATTTTTTGCAGCATCGGCACTTCTTCCAATGGCATTTCAACGCCAAGGTCACCACGGGCAACCATTACGCCGTCGGTTGCTGCTATAATTTCATCAATATTATCAATGGCTTCAGGTTTTTCAACTTTGGCAATTACTTTGGCGGCTTTACCACTTTCCGCAATGATGCGTTTAAGTTCGATAATATCCTGGCCCGTACGTACAAATGAAAGGCCTATCCAATCAACATCCCAATCCAGCGCATATTTAAGGTTTTCAAGATCTTCTTCGGTTAAGCTTGGGATAGATACTTTGGTATTTGGCAGGTTAACACCTTTGCGACTGGTCAATATCCCGCCATGCACTACTTCGCACACTACCGTATCCTGCCTGTTGGTATCAATAACCCTCATCTGTATCTTTCCGTCATCCAGCAAAATAATTTCGTCCGGCTGCACATCCTGCGGAAAGGTTTCATAGGTTATGTATATGCCGTTCTCACTGCCAATGCACTCATGGGTAGTAATATTAATCCGCGAACCATTAACGAGGTGTATACCGCCATCTTTTACCAATCCTATACGGATTTTTGGCCCCTGCAGGTCGGCTAATATGCCTACATTGGTTTTATATTCGTCATTAATTTCGCGGATAGTGTCTATCACTGCCTTATGGTCCTGCGCTTTTCCATGCGAAAAATTAAGGCGGCAAATATTTACGCCAGCCCTTATCATGGCTAACAAAACATCTTTTTTTGCCGAAGCGGGCCCCATTGTGGCAACAATTTTAGTTCGGTTATAATTTAATTTCATAATTTCTGGTTAAAAACGGCTTATCGTGGCTTTATTAGTGTAACGATTACACTTCAAAAATTTGCGCTAAAATAAGAGATTTTTCACGTGATTTTATTTTTTTAGGATCAATCTTTACGGCAGCTACAATTTCGGCTACTTTATTTAACGATGAAACAAGGTTATCAAGCTCATTTTCATCGATATTATTTTTTGTCATTAAAAAATAATCCGCTTTTCGCATTTCAGGCAGTAAATACCCGTCGGAACCCTTATTTGCTATAAAATAGAAGGTGGACCTGGCCGATTTGGGATTATATTGATACTGCGAAAACGTTGCAAGCGGTTCACCGGCATTAACTTCGGCCTCAAGGTCTTCTGTTTTTGTAAAATTAAAGTTTAAATACTTGTTAATAAGGTAACAAATACGATAGTCTTTCAACGAAGTTGTGACGGCGATGAGAACAAAATCAAGATCGATCTCAAACTTTAAAAATTTCCTGTTCAAAATCATTACTTTAGCACCGGTAAAAGTACAATTCGAAACTCTTTGAATAAAATTTTGTTGCAGATAATGCAAAAGTTTTTAGATTTGATAATTAACAGAATTTATTTTTCCTTTGCACAAAATTTTTATTAATCATTAAACTATAAGACTATGTCTGATATCGCTTCAAGAGTAAAAGCTATTATCGTTGAAAAATTAGGTGTTGACGAAAGTGAAGTAACACCCGAAGCTAGCTTCACCAATGATCTGGGTGCTGACTCGTTGGACACCGTGGAATTAATCATGGAGTTTGAAAAAGAATTTAACGTGGCTATTCCTGATGACCAGGCCGAAACTATCGGTACTGTAGGTCAGGCGGTTGCTTACCTTGAAAAAAACGTTAAATAAAACTCCCCAACATTATTAAATGGAGTTTAAAAGAGTTGTAGTAACCGGGCTTGGAGCACTTACTCCAATTGGCAATAGCGTCCCTGAATATTGGGAATCTTTGATCAATGGAGTGAGTGGCGCTGCCTTGATTAAAAGTTTTGATACCGAAAAGTTCAAGACTAAATTCGCTTGCGAAGTAAAAAACTTTGATGCGGACGGTTTTTTAGGCAGAAAAGATGCCAGGAAACTTGATCCTTTTGTTCAATACGCCTTATTTTCAACCGAAGAAGCCGTAAAAGACGCAGGATTAAATTTCGAAAACCTGGATACCAGCCGCATTGGCGTTATCTGGGGTTCGGGTATCGGAGGTTTAAAAACATTTTTAGACGAGGTAACCAATTTCGCCAGGGGCGATGGCTCTCCCCGTTTTAATCCATTCTTCATACCTAAGATGATAGCAGATATTGCCCCCGGGCATATATCTATCAAATACGGTTTGCGCGGGCCAAACTTTTCAACTGTTTCGGCTTGTGCATCATCAAACAATTCACTTATCGACTCATTTAACTATATCCGCCTGGGTAAAGCTAATATGTTTATAAGTGGTGGCTCCGAAGCGATAATTAATGAAGCCGGTATTGGCGGTTTTAACGCCATGCACGCCTTATCAACCCGTAATGACGATCCAGCTACAGCCTCCAGGCCATTCGACCTTGACCGCGATGGATTTGTTGCAGGTGAAGGCGCCGGTACCATTATTTTGGAAGAACTGGAGCATGCAAAAGCACGCGGTGCAAAAATTTATGCCGAAATGGTTGGCGGCGGCATGAGCGCTGATGCGTATCACATGACCGCTCCGCACCCTGAAGGCCTCGGCGCAGCTTTGGTAATGAAGGCTGCACTTGAAGATGCCGGGATGACCCCTGCCGATATAGATTATGTAAATGTTCACGGCACATCGACCCCAATTGGGGATCCACAGGAAGTAAAAGCTATACAAGAGGCTTTTGGCGAAAATATTTATCGTATAAATATCAGCTCAACCAAGTCAATGACGGGCCACTTATTAGGTGCTGCCGGCGCGGTTGAGGCTATAGCAGCTATTTTAGCTTTAAATAACGATATTGTACCACCAACAATTAATCACTTTACTGACGACCCGGCTTTTGATCCTAAAATAAATTTTACATTCAACAAGGCCCAAAAACGGGTAGTAAGGGTAGCGCAAAGCAATGGTTTCGGTTTTGGGGGCCACAACGCTTCTGTGATATTTAAAAAGTACGAAGATTAATTAAATTGGATGCCTATAAGTCGTTTTTACAAGCTTTATTTATCGCCTAATAGAAAACACGTAAAAGTATTAAAAAATTTACTCGGTTTTGTACCGGGTAATTTGTCGTTGTATAAAATGGCATTCCGCCATAAGTCTGTAGCACAAAACGTAAAAAAAGGGGTAAAGAACAGTAATGAACGCCTCGAATTTTTAGGTGATGCCGTTTTGGGCAGTGTGGTTGCCGAAGTGCTTTTTAAACTATATCCTTACGAAGACGAAGGCTTTTTAACCGAACTGCGTTCGAAAATAGTAAGCCGCGTAAACCTTAACCAGCTTGCCCGCAAACTTGGCTTTGACAAGCTGATAGAGTATGATAACCGCATGCTCAACTCATCAAGGCAGGGTTCATTGCTTGGCGATGCGTTTGAAGCATTGATAGGCGCTATCTACCTTGACAAGGGGTACGACTTTACCCGCAGCTTTTTGGTGAATTATATTATCAAATCGCACATCGATATCCATACTTTGGAGCAAACAGAAACCAATTTTAAAAGCAAACTAATTGAATGGTGCCAGCGCCACAGTAAGGATATTGCTTTTGATCTTGTTGGCAACGAGGACGGAGAAAATACAAAATTATTTACCGTACAGGCCACTGTTGACGGCGAAGTAATGGGCTTGGGTAAAGAATTCAGCAAAAAGAATGCTGAAAAACTTGCTGCCGAAAAGGCCTGTGAAACTTTAGGGATTTAATTGATTGGGGAATTCGGATTTTCGACCCGATAGCTATCGGGTTCGGATTTATGAGAAGAATGCGCTCAACGGGTTAAACCTCAAGGCTTCTGCTTTTCATCCAGCTTTTGCAATGGTGGGGCATTCAAGTGCTCCAAATCAAGATTATCTTTATTTTCGATGTAGTAAGTGTATGATTTTTTAGTTTGTTTTACCAGGTCATAGTCATTCCATCCTTTAAGGTCTTCGAACGATGGGGTATAATACTCCATAAATTTCCTCGCGGTGCTATCGGGGGCATTGGTTACACGCATTACAAACGCTAAATTGTATCTCCTTTGCACTTCGGCATATTGGAGTTCTTCCTTTGTAAAGGCCTTAAAACGTTTGGCCTCTCCCGGCGTTTTCCCAAAAAGCTCGTATAATCCCGTTAACGGTGACGTTAAAAACGATAAAGCCGGTGGCTTGCCGTCATAAAAAGTGCCTTGTTTTTTATAATCTGCCATTGCTTCGTTCAACTCTTCCTTTTTGGTTTGCCCTTGCACGGTAACGGTTGCCAGGTGGGTGATCGGCTGCATATAAACCGGCATATCACTACCGTTTATGATAACAATTTTTTGATCGGTATAATCTGATTTAGTAAAAAGCAGGGTATCGCCGACGGCTCCCTTAACCGTAAACCAGCCAAGCTCATCGCTCATCATTATATCCTTGCTCTTTAAATTGGTGATCAGCACCTGCGAAATTCTTTCGGCGCTAAGCTTTTTTGATACCACGCCGTGTATAGTCAATACCTGTTGCCCGGAAACTTTTACGGCCAGGCAAAAAAATAGCATCAATAAAATAACAGGACTAAAACGCATCAAAGAATTTAACGATGTAAACTTAATTATTGTATTTGATTGCAAATGTAAAAAAATGTTAAAGAGAAGTCGGAAAGTCAGTAAAGTCCGGAAGTC
Organism: Bacteroidota bacterium; assembly: GCA_013288235.1. Taxonomy (GTDB): domain Bacteria; phylum Bacteroidota; class Bacteroidia; order Sphingobacteriales; family Sphingobacteriaceae; genus Mucilaginibacter. Next base: position 16,318 of record JABDCF010000011.1, read on the forward strand.
GGAAAGTAGAATGGATTGATAGTAAAAGAATCTAAATTTTTCACTTTTTCTTTCGGACTTCCGGACTTTCCCGACTTTCAGACTAAAACCCTATCTTTGCGCATGATAAAATCAATGACAGGCTACGGAACTGCCAGTTTTGACTCAGGAAGCACAAAGTATACTGTTGAAATAAAATCCCTTAACAGTAAGTTTTTAGAGTTATCGCTGCGCCTGCCAAAATCTTTTACCGAAAAAGAATTCCAGGTGCGCAATGAGTGCAATAAGCAAATTGAGCGCGGCAAGGTCAACCTGTCTTTCAATGTTGAAAAGGCAAATACAACTTCAAACGCCGCCGGAATTGATAAAGAGCTGCTTAAACACTACTATGAACAGCTAAAAGCGGTAAGCGCCGATCTTAATGAGCCATCAAACAATCTTTTGCAGCTTGCCCTTAGTTTACCCGAAGTGGTGAAATACGATGAAGAAACCGTGTCGGAGGAAGAATGGAAAACCGCTGAAAGAACCTTTCACCAGGCTTTGGCCGCTTTCCAGCAATTCAGAGTTGATGAGGGGAACGTGCTGGAGCAGGATGTAAAAATGCGTATCGGCATTATCCTGAAAAACCTGGAACTTGTAGAGCTGGAAGAACCCAAACGCGTACCAATTATCAGGGAGCGGCTTGATCAGTTTTTAAGCGAGGCCGTAGGCCGCGAGGCTATCGACCAAAACCGTTTTGAACAGGAACTGATCTATTTTATAGATAAACTCGATATTACTGAAGAAAAGATACGCCTGAAAGCCCATTGCGATTATTTTGTTGAAACACTGAAAAGCGCTGATGCAAATGGCAAAAAACTCGGCTTTATTTCCCAGGAAATTGGCCGCGAAATAAATACCCTCGGCTCAAAGGCCAACGATGCCAACATGCAGAAACTGGTAGTGGGCATGAAAGAAGAATTAGAAAAGATTAAGGAACAGCTATTGAATGTGTTGTAATGTTGGAAAGTTGTGATGTTGAAAGGTTGTTATCAACCTTCAAAATAACATTGCAACTTTCCAACCTTTCAACATTACAACAAAAGAATGCAAAACGGAAAACTCATCATATTCTCAGCGCCATCAGGGGCGGGTAAAACTACCATAGTGCAACACCTGCTTACTAAAATACCTGAGCTTGAGTTTTCTATTTCGGCAACTACCCGTAAGCCGCGCGGCGATGAGAAACATGGCAAAGACTACTATTTCATTAGCAAAGAGGAGTTTTTACACCGCATTGCACGAAAACAATTTGTCGAATTTGAAGAAGTGTATTCCGGCACCTTTTATGGCACCTTACGCACAGAAATTGAGCGGATATGGGAAAACGGCAAAACTGTAATATTTGATATCGACGTTGAAGGTGGCCTGCACCTTAAACGTAAATACGATGGGCAGGCGCTGGCCATATTTGTACAACCGCCTTCGCTGGAGGTATTGAAAGAGCGTTTAACCGGCAGAGGTACTGATTCTCACGAGAAACTACAGGAACGCTTTAAAAAAGCAGAAAAAGAATTGAATTATGCCCCGCAATTTGATATTATCCTAAAAAATCACGATCTTCAAACGGCGTGCAGCGAAGCGGAGGAGTTGGTGCGTCAGTTCATGGCTCATAGTTCATAGTTCATGGACGAAAGTCTGTAGCTTTTTACTCGAAAGCCATCGAATATTAACAGTTTGATAATATTTTTCTTCTAAATGAAAATTTCGTGTTATCCACTACTTTTTTTACTATGAACTATGAACCATCAACTATGAACTAAAAAATGAAGATAGGTTTACTATTCGGTTCATTTAATCCAATACATGTTGGCCATTTAATTATAGCAAATTATATGGCCAATTATACCGCGCTTGATAAAGTGTGGTTGGTGGTATCGCCCCAAAACCCGCTAAAAAAATATGGCGACCTTATAAATACTTACGACCGCCTTGAAATGGCCAAGCTGGCTACCGACAACTCTACCAAACTTGAGGTTAGCGACGTTGAACTGAAGCTGCCCCAGCCGTCCTACACCATCGATACCCTTACCCATTTAAAAGAAAAATACCCGCAGCATGAATTTGCGCTTATTATGGGATCGGATAACCTGGTATCATTACCCAAATGGAAAAATTATAAATTGATTTTAAGGGATTATCAAATATACGTTTACCCCCGCCCTGGTTATGAAAATACCGAGCTGGCAACCCATCCATCTGTAACCATAACCATGACACCGATGATGGAACTGTCTGCAACTTTCATCCGCAATTCCATCGCGCAGAAAAAAAATGTGCAATATTTTGTGCCGGATGTGGTTTTGGAATTTATTGATGCGAAGCATCTTTACAGGTAGTTGATTGAGTTGACTAAGTGAGCAGTTGATTAAGTTAACGAATTGCTAACTCAATCAACCCAATCTAACTTAATCAACTACTCACTAATCTTTCACCTAAATTCCCCTTATCTTTACCTCCGTGAGCGAAAAAACCATCTTGAAACTGCAACTGCCGACCGATCCGCTTTGGGTTAAAAACGTAGTGGAAAGCAATATTGAAGAACTTTTGACCGACCATGCCTTTTGCGAACAGAAAGCGGCCAGCAATGCTATAACCCTAATCGTCCAAAATCCAAACTTATCCGACCTGGTACAGGAAATGACAGCATTGGTGATGGAAGAAATGGATCATTTTAAGCGTGTACACCAAATAATTTTGGATAGGGGTTATGTATTAGGCCGCGAGCGCAAGGATAATTATGTAAACGAACTGCGCAAATTTATCATTATCGGCGGCGGCCGTACCGAACAACTGGTTGACCGTCTGCTGTTTTCGGCAATGATAGAAGCCCGCAGTTGCGAACGGTTTAAGGTATTATCTGAAAATATTAATGACGAAAAACTATCCGTCTTTTATCATGAACTGATGATCAGTGAGGCTACCCATTATTCTATGTTCATCCGATTGGCAAAAAAATACGCCGGCGATATCGATGTAGATAAGCGCTGGAAACAATATCTGGAATATGAAGCGCAGGTAGTGAAAAACTACGGAAAAGCGGAGACGATACACGGTTAGCTCATAGTTCATAGCTCATAGTTCATAGCAAAAATGCAGCTACTATGGTCCATGAGCTATGAACCATGAACTACTCCCACAATATTCCTCAAATAATTATCCATCAACCCCATATCAACCTTATCATTTATAAAGCCGATATGCATATCCGGCCGTACGATGATTGATTTTGCCTGGGATTTCCCTATCTCAAATGCATCAAAAATATGCCGGTTTTTGGATGATGGCGGCAGATAAAAAAAATTGAGTATTGCCGGATAGGTTTGGGTAATCCATTTGGCAAGGGTAAAAAGGTCTGTTTCATTAAGCTTTCCTAAAACGATGAGGACAAAACCTGGTTTGGTACACCATTCATGCAGGTCGGTTTCTTCTTGTTTTTTCTCATCAAATACTTTTAAATAAGGCAGCCTGTCGCCGGCTTTTATTTTAGTGACCTGGCTCATGTGCAGGTTTATATGGCTATCCCGGTAACTTATACCAATTTGTGAGACCCGCTTAAAAAACTCTTCCTTTAGCGATTTTTTACCCCAAACCCATTTCAATAGCCGCGGCATTATCCATTTTTTAAATAACCGGGTAAGCCAGCTGTTCGACATCACCATGGTAAAAATACGGTCGGTTGTTTTTAACAAATCTTTAGCAACCGGCATACGTTCGGCCGCATAACTATCTAAAATAGCAGGGTTGATCTGTCCATTTACTACACCCGCCATTTTCCATGCCAGATTATAGGCATCCTGCAAACCGGTGTTCATCCCCTGTGCCCCAACCGGGGAGTGGATATGCGCTGCATCTCCAATTAAAAAACAACGTTGTTCCCTGAATTTATCCGCCATGCGGTGATGAAGGCGATAAATAGTAAACCAATAGTTTTTTACTACCTGTAACTGCAAATTGCAGGCAACATTTAAATGGGGTAGCAGGTCATCAAGCTGCAGGTCTTCTTTGTTATCCAGCACATCCGGCAGGTTGCCAATTATCCGAAAACGATTGGCTTCGGGCATTGGGAAAAAACCGGCCATGCCAACGTTACCTAAAAACAGGTTTACAAAACCATCATCTATTGCATCGTTATCCAGCTCAACATCGGCCAGGTAAAATACATGTTTATAGGTATCCCCTGTAAAATGGATATTTAATTGTTTGCGGACTGCGCTATGTGTGCCATCTGCACCTATCAGCCAATCACTGGTAATAGTTGTTTTTTTATCATTATTCTCAAACAGTGCTTCAACTTGCACATCAGTTTGTTTTATTGAAAGCAGCGTGGTATTCCAGTAAACCGGGCAGCAATTTTTTGTAAGATAATCGAGCAGTAGCCGTTCATTTTTACTTTGCTGGTATAGTTCGATAAACGGGAACAGGGTTTGCCCTTCGCCAACATTGGTTAATGAAAAGCGAGCCGCCTGTTTACCGTTAACATTAAATGATGCTCCCTGTGCTTTTTTGCCACCTTCAATAATGCGGTCAACCACACCCATTTGCCGGTAAATCTCCAGGGAACGGGCCTGTACGCCCAACGCTTTCGATTCGTCGGTAGGCCCCTGTTTACTATCGATAATTACCGGCTGAACACCATACCTGAGCAATTGTGCGGCCATCATCAGGCCCGACGGGCCCGCGCCGATAATAAGCACTTTAGCATGTTCTGCCGGTATGGTCATTTATCACTTGTGAAAAATTAAAAAAATTGCAGGCCGCTTATGCAGCTCGGGCACCTTTTTTTGCCAGTCGGCAATGGTTTTTGTTTGCACAAATTCCGTGGCCGAGGTAAGGTCGCATGCTATACATAACCGCGTTTTAGGGTTTGCAGTTTTTAATATTTCTTCCAGCATCGGGTTATTGCGGAATGGCGTTTCGATAAATATCTGTGTCTGGTTATTTTGTTCGGCATGGCCTTCCAGTTGCCTTATCTTTTTGCTGCGTTCGGCCTTATCAATGGGCAGGTAGCCATGAAAAACAAAGCTTTGCCCGTTGAACCCGGATGCCATCAGCGCCAGTAAAATTGAGCTTGGCCCAACTAACGGCACCACTTTTATACCCATGCGGTGGGCTTTTTCAACAATTTCGGCGCCTGGATCAGCAATACCGGGGCAGCCGGCCTCGCTCATCAGGCCTACATTGCTTCCGGCTTGTAGCCCCTTGAAAAATTCAGCGGTGCCCGCCTCGCGGTTATGTTTGCCGTAATCGTGCATCACCAGCTCGCTTTGTGGTGTTTTCAACCCGGCCTCTTTTAAAAACCTGCGGGCAGTTTTTTCATTCTCAACTATATATTCTTTTATGTTGTTGATGGTTTCAACAAGATACGGCGTAAATGATTTAGCCGCGGCCTCATCAGCGAGCGGTACAGGTATTAAAAAAAGGGTTCCTAAAGGCATATTGCAAAATTGCTGTTTTTTGTTTAATTTAAGCTATTGAAAGGACATTGAAAAAATGAAAGAACTAAGCAAGGATTGGTTTATTGAAGGCTCGATAGATTTTGAGTATAAAAAGTATATCCTGCTCGATTATTTGCAGGAAATAAACCGCTATTTTGATAAAAGCAAACTCTACCCAAACCTTAGCGACCTGATATTTCATTTCAACAACCTTTTGTATTTTAAAAAGAATAAAACCATGCTGCAGCAGGCTTTTCCGCAGCGCCTAACCCAGGCAGATATTGAAGCCGTAAGGCTTACTTACCAAAAAATAGTTGACGACGATAGTTCGATGAAGGAAATAGAAGCAATTATTGCTTACGCCATGCAAAAAATGGACCCGGCCATACAAACCGGTAAGGAAATTTATGATTTTGTTGAAAGTTGCCTCAATATCGATCCGGTTGGGATTGTGCCCTTAATGCCCTATTATGGCTATTTCTCGCTACGCAACGGAAAAGAAAAAACGCATGGCATTTATGAATACCAGGTAACCATATTTGAAAACAAGGACGATAAATACCGTGGCATCAATATCAGCTTTTTAGAAACTTACGAAGAGAGTATCGTTAAAACTCCGGAAGCCATAAAACTCGACTTGATACGCCGCAACAAGTACATGCCAAATCCAGCTGTTTATTACGTGCATAGTGATATAACCTTTCCGCTGGAACAAACCTTATTGCCCGTAGCTAAAAGGTGTTTGGTGAAGTATATTTCAATGGCCGCGTGACACGATTTTTAGGATTTTAATCGATTTATACGATTTTATTTGCAAGGCTCCTTATCCTGTAAATCCCTCAAAATCCTAAAAATCGTGTCAATATCGTATCAGGAAATCCTCTTTTACCTGTCCGGGTTTAAAAAATACAAGTCCAATCCAAAAAAGGTCTATAGTAACTGTAACTTTAGGATGTGCTTTTATTTCGGCCCAGGCTTCTTTCATGCCTTCGCTCCAGTAAATGTCATCGAAAATAAGCATGGTGTTTTCATGCACTTTTGGCAGGCACCATTCAAAATATTTTAGCGTAGCTTCTTTTTGATGGTTGCCATCCACAAAAACAAAGTCGAGCTGCTGTAATTTATTAATAACCGAAGAAAAAGTATCGTCAAAATTTCCTGTTATTAATTCAACATCATCTGATGCGGCTTTTTTAAAAGTTTCCTTTGCAATTGCGGCAGTTTCGGGGCAGCCCTCAAGTGTGTAAACTTTTACATTTGGGGCTGCTTTTTTCAAATACACAGTGGTAATGCCCAGGCATGTGCCCAACTCAATAATATTACGGGGTTGCAAATTTGCTACCAAACGGTATAGCAGTTGCGCCAGCTTTGGCGGCTTTAATGCATTATTGGCTATGGAGCTTATCTTCTTTTGTCGGTTATTATTTACATGCGAGCCGGCGCCAAGGTCGGTTACCGTTATAATCCGATTGTCAATTAATAGTTGTTTGCGCAGGTTTTCAACTTCGGCATATACTTTTTTTGGTTCAAAATCGTAAATTACTTTATCAACCAGCCGGTAAACAAATGGCGAATGTACGCCATGCCGGTTTTTTGCTTTGAAACGGTGTTGCAGATAATCTTTTGCGAACCTTAAATTAAACATGGTTGTAAAATTATATAAACGTTTAGTAATTTAGCGTTATAGCGCATGATAAATCCGACAGAAGTAAATTCATTGATCCGTTTGTTAGATGACCCTGACGGGGAGATATTTGAACACGTGCACCAAAAGTTGTTATCGTTTGGCACGGAGGCCATCGACTACCTCGAGTCTGCGTGGGAGCAAGCTTTTGACCCAATTCAGCAGGAAAGAATAGCTAACCTGGTACATGAGATACAGTTTGGCATCGTAAAAAAGGACCTTCAGCTATGGCACCAAAGCGGCGCTTTCGACTTGCTGCAAGGCGTACTTATCATTAACCGCTACCAATACCCCGATCTTGACGAACAAAAGGTCATTAACCAGGTAGAGGCCATAAAACGTGACATCTGGATACAAATGATGAATGACGCCAGCCCGGCAGAGCAGGTGAAGCTTATTAACCATGTGTTTTACAATATCTATGGCTTTAGCGGCAATACCACCAACCACCGCGACCCACAAAACAGCTACATAAGCCAGGTGCTGGAAACCAAAAAAGGCAGCCAGACATCGCTGGCGATTATTTATTCTATCATCGCCCAAAAATTAGATATTCCGGTATATGGGGTTAACCTGCCTCAGCATTTTATATTGGCGTACCTCGATGAAACCCTGCAAAGTGAATTTGAAGGCGGCATTTTATTTTACATCAATGCTTTTAACAAAGGGTTTATTTTTGGACGCCGGGATGTAGATATGTTTTTAAAACAGCTAAACCTAAAGTTCGATAAACAATTTTATGAGCCCTGCTCAAATACGGAGATTATAAAACGGGTGTTGCGTAATTTGATAAGCGCTTATGAACATTTAGGATCGGCGGAGAAGGTTGGGGAGTTGAATGAACTGCTGGGGATAGTGGATAGGCCAAGCCCCCTCTAAACGGTGAAAAGCTCATGTACATCTAAGTAGTTAGCTATAAATAATCTTTCCCGGCAGGGGAGACTTTAGTTTTCTGGTGATGGTTTATGCCCAATCCTTTTTATTTCCTTATCAAAATCCGATTCAAAGTTTATATCCTGTATAACCCTGAATTTGCCGTAGGCTGCTTCCGCCAATTTTATTGCTACTTCATGGCTTATGTCGCCACCGCCTGTTAGCAGCTGATATTCGTTAAATTGCAGAAAAGCATCCAGGCGGCTTATCCAATCGGCCATTTTCATTGGTACCTGGCGGGATGCCTGTAGTTCGGCGAAATCAAGGTACATGGTAACTACGCGCTCCAATTCTTTAATTTCCTTTTCTATCAGGTAGTTTTTGGCAACGCCGATATCGCTTTTTAATACTTTCCCCGATGGCGAATTTTTCCATGTTTGAAGCCCCATATTGGGCTTATCAGCATCGGCGCGTTCTGCTATAAGCTGTGCTGCTGTTTTGCCGGAGATTGCAAAATGCAGTTTGTTTTGAACCGTTTTAAAGAATTTGCGGGTTATTTCAGCATCATTTTTATAATCTATGCTGCACTGTTCATATATATCGGTTATTTTTAGGTAGAAACGCCTTTCGCTTGCGCGAATCTCGCGGATGCGCTCTAATAATTCATCAAAGTAATCTTTGCCGAATAAATTACCACCTTGTTTCAGGCGCTCATCGTCCATCACAAAGCCTTTTATTATATATTCCTTTAACGTTTTAGTAGCCCAAATACGAAATTGTGTGGCCTGCGCCGAGTTTATCCTGTAGCCGACAGAAATAATAGCATCAAGATTATAAAATTTGGTTTTGTATTTTTTATTATCGGTGGCAGTTACCGAGTAATCCTCGGTAACTGAATTGGCTTCAAGTTCGCCTTCTTTAAATATATTTTTGAGATGTAGTGATATATTATCGGTGGTACAATCAAACAATTGAGCCATTGCCTTTTGCGACAACCAAACCGTTTCATCACCTAAGATTACCTGTATACTGATTTTAGCAGAATCAGAATGGTATAATAGAAAGTTGGCGTTTTTTTCAGGCAGATTATCCATACTTATAACCTATATAGCTTCTACAAAAACCCATTCTCATCCAGCCAGTTTTTTGCCCAATCTATCCATCTGTCCTTGCTTTTAGGGTTAATAAGCCCAAAGCCGTGCCCACCTGCCTCAAAAATGTGCATTTCGGCTTTAACTTTTGCAGCTAACAGGGCATCATAAAACAGCAGGCTGTTTTGTATCGGCACCACATCGTCATCCCCGGCCTGTACCAGTAAAGTTGGCGGGGTATTGGGCGTTATTTGTTTTTCATTGCTATAAAGCCTCAGTAATTCTTCAGACGGCGTTTTCCCTATCAAATTTTCGCGTGAGCCAACGTGAGCCATTGGGCCAAAGGTGATTACCGGGTAAAGCAGTATCATAAAATCGGGGCGAACGCTTATATTGTCTTTATCCTCAATAACCAATTTATCAAAATGAGTGCCCTCGGTAGATGCCAAATGCCCGCCGGCCGAAAAACCGATGATGCCGATTTTATCCGTTTTGATACCCCATTCGGAGGCATGTTTGCGTACCATTAAGACAGCCTGCTGTGCATCCTGTAAAGGGCCGATGGTTTTATCCATCATAATATCGTCGCTCGGCAGGCGGTATTTCACAACAAACGCTGTTACCCCGAATTTATTGAACGCTTTTGCTACCCTGTAGCCTTCCTTATCCATCGACAAGCCCGCATATCCCCCACCAGGATAAATAACTATTGCGGTGCCGTTAGCTGTTCCCTTTTCGGGATAAAACGGCGTGAGCGTAGGTAAACTTACCTTGGTGACCCATTGATCATCCGTCCGTTCGTTTTTTTCTACATAAGATGCCGGGGTCGGTTTTGAATTAGGGATACCGTTGGAGTATAACGGAATAGGGCTTTCCTGCGCGAAAGTTAGGGCGGCAAAGGTCATAAGCGTTAAGGTAAACGAAATTGATCTCATAGTAAGCGGGGCTAAGGGCTTATTAAATAAATGTCGGGACGTCCCGGCAACTGGGGACGTCCCTAATAATTCATTCGAATATAAGAATTAATATCTCTTCAATAATTTGAATACGGGAGACTCCCGGTATTGTGACCCTACACTTGGATAACTTACCCCTTCGGCCCCCCAAATTCCATTAAATAGGATTTTAAAAATTCATCAAGGTCGCCGTCAAGCACTGCCGCAGCATTTGATGTTTCGTGGCCGGTACGCAAATCTTTCACCAGTTTATACGGGTGCAAAACATAATTGCGTATTTGCGATCCCCATTCTATCTTCTTCTTATTGCCCTCAATCATGTTGGTAGCCTCTAAACGCTTGCGCATTTCAGCTTCGTATAGTTGGGATTTTAATAACCTGATGGCATTTTCCTTATTTTGCAGTTGTGAGCGCGATTCCTGGTTTTTTATGATAATGCCCGATGGCTTGTGGTATAAACGTACAGCTGTTTCCACCTTATTTACGTTCTGCCCACCGGCACCGCCCGAGCGAAAAGTCTCAAATTCAATATCTGCGTCTTTTACCTCGATGTCAATGGTATCATCAACCAAGGGGTAAACGTAAACCGAAGCAAATGAAGTGTGCCGTTTGGCGTTTGAATCGAACGGCGAAATACGCACCAGGCGGTGCACGCCGTTTTCGCCTTTTAAATAACCATATGCAAAATCACCCTCAATTTGCAGGGTAACCGTTTTAACGCCTGCTACATCGCCCTCCTGGAAATCCTGCTCGCTTACCTTATGCCCGTTTTTCTCGGCCCACATAATATACATACGCATCAGCATACCAGCCCAGTCGCAGCTTTCGGTGCCGCCGGCGCCCGCTGTAATTTGTAGCACAGCGTTAAACTGGTCTTCTTCGGCCGAGAGCATGTTTTTAAATTCCAGCTCTTCAACTGCTTTAATAGCAGCATTATATTGTTCCTGCATTTCGGCCTCAGTAGCATCGCCGTTTTGAAAAAACTCCAGCATTACGCCGGTATCCTCAACAACAGTAACTACCTTCTGAAATGCGTCTGTCCATATTTTTTTTGTTTTGATAGAGGCCAGTACTTTTTCGGCCTCTTTGGGCTGGTCCCAAAAACCGGGAGAAATGGTTATCTCACTTTCTATTTGCAGGGCATCAAGTTTCTTATCGATGTCAAAGATGCCTCCTCAGGGATGTTACTCTATCCCTTAAATCCTGTACTTGTTCTTTAGTCATTTGGCAAATATATTGATTTGTTGTAAGGTTGAAACGTTGTAAAGTTGAAAAGTTCCGCTCGCCACACTAAAAATCTGCGTTTGCGTTCTTTATAGCGATTGGTTTGAAAACCCATCGCTATCCGTGTTACGCCTGCTAAATGTTAATTATCGAAGTTTAGTTTCACCGATTGATACCGGATATCGTATTCAAAAAATTAAAAAGGGCCGTAAAGCTTTCCTTTACAACCCCTTTTACATTTTATAACTTTTTAAACTTAAAACTCAGGCAACCATCATCTGGTTCACCAGCACACTCAAGTCTGCGCGGTTGCCATTTAATTTGGACAGCAGGTTGCTTAATCCAAAATCTTTATTCTGTGCATTTTTTGATTGTTTAACCAGCTCCTTCATCACCGGGGGTATTAACGCGTTTGCCGTATCCCAGGCTGCGTTAGGCTCAATACCATAGAAGTTATTTAGTTTGTTGGCATATTTGTTCACCATACTTGATACCAGTGAACTGTTATACCCCGAAAACTGAAAATAACTTACGAGGTCTTTCAACCTGCCTGTTTCCATCTGCCCCTTTAAAACTTCGATGATAGAACTCGAAGCTTCGTTGATCACGGCTTCATGATACTTTTCTGGGATCGATGGGTTGTCAATTACTGCCGTCCCGGCGTTATTTTTGACAAGCAAATAAAGTTTTTCAAACATGGCCTTTTGTTTTTATAGTAGATTAACAAAATGATGACAAAAAACTGATTTCTTTATCATCACCGCAAATATATTCAATAATTATTTAAAAAATAAAAAAGATTGGTGGATTATGTTAAAAATATGACAATTTGCTTAGTGTAAAACAAACAATATCCCTAACGTGTTAAAATAACACTAATGGGGTCAAAATTCAGATTTAATACTGACCTAATTATTAAATGTTATTTTTGTAAAAAACTATTCAATTATGCTGCCAAACATCGATTTTACCACCACCAAAGCGTATAAATATTTAACCGATCATTATATCGATATCGTATCAAAAAGCCTGAAGGGCCTGTTTGAAGCTGACGACCAGCGCTTTAAAAAATTCTCGCTTCAATTTGAGAATATCCTGCTCGATTATTCGAAAAACCGCATCGACGAAGAAACTGTAGCCCTGTTAATTCAATTAGCAAGGGAGTGTTCACTAAACAAGGCAATAGAAGCCATGTTCAATGGTGAAAAGATAAACGCTACCGAAGGCCGCCCGGTATTACATGTTGCATTACGTAACCGTAGCAACAAGCCGATCTATGTTGACGGAAAAGATGTGATGCCCGATGTAAACCGTGTATTGGAACAGATGAAAACTTTCAGCGAAGCCATTATTTCGGGTAGTTGGAAAGGCTATACCGGCAAAGCGATAACCGATGTGGTAAATATCGGCATCGGTGGTTCTGATTTGGGGCCGGTAATGGTGACCGAGGCATTACGGTCCTACAAAAATCATTTGAACATGCATTTTGTATCCAACGTGGATGCAACGCATATTGTTGAAACTTTAAAAGTGGTAGATCCTGAAACCACGCTGTTTCTGATCGCATCAAAAACGTTCACCACCCAGGAAACTATGACGAACGCCCACAGCGCCCGCGATTGGTTTATTAAGAGCGGCGGTACCGATAAAGATGTAGCCAAACATTTTGCAGCATTATCAACCAATGCCGAAGGGGTAGAGAAGTTTGGCATCGATACAAAAAACATGTTCGAGTTTTGGGATTGGGTTGGCGGCCGCTATTCGTTGTGGAGCGCCATTGGTTTATCAATTGTTTTAAGTATCGGCTTCGAAAACTTTACTGAATTGCTGGCAGGCGCACATGCCATGGATGAGCATTTCAGGACAACCGAGCTTGAACAAAGCCTGCCTGTTGCCCTGGCTTTAGTTGGCATATGGTACAATAACTTTTTTGATGCCGAAACCAATGCTATATTACCTTATGACCAATACCTGCACCGCTTTTCGGCCTATTTTCAGCAAGGCGATATGGAAAGCAACGGCAAACACGTTGACCGTAATGGCAAGCCTGTTGATTACTCAACCGGCCCGATCATTTGGGGCGAGCCTGGTACCAACGGGCAGCATGCATTTTACCAGCTGATTCACCAGGGCACAAAACTGATCCCCTGCGATTTTATAGCCCCTGCAATATCACATAACCCGCTTGGCGACCACCACGACTTTTTACTATCAAACTTTTTTGCCCAAACCGAGGCCCTTATGAACGGCAAAAGCCGTGAAGTGGTGGTTGAAGAATTAAAAAAGGCGGGCAAAACCGACGATGAAATTGAGAAACTGGCGCCCTTTAAAGAATTTGACGGCAACCGCCCAACAAATTCCATCCTGCTTAAAGAAATTACACCGCGCAGTTTAGGCTCATTGATAGCGATGTACGAGCATAAAATTTTTGTACAGGGAATTATCTGGAATATCTACAGCTTTGATCAATGGGGTGTTGAATTAGGTAAACAACTGGCAGTTAAAATCCAAACGGAGCTAAAAGGCGATGGTGAGGTTACCACGCATGATTCATCAACAAATGGGTTGATAAACCAATATAAAGCGTGGAGGTAGGTAAATTAGTTGATTGGGTGAGTGGTTGTATTTCATTAACTGCTCACCCAATCAACCTAATCCAACCACTCACTTAGAGGTTAAAGGCTGTAGCGAATACGTTCTTTGATTCCGTAAAAAACGTCTCAGGTTATTCCGGATCATTGAAATAAATTCATAGTCGCTCATGGTTTGTGTGGTGTAGAAACCGGGGCGATACCTAAACATGAACGAAGTCAATCTTTCGTCTTTCAAGCCGGTAATGTTGCCTACAAAGTTCCGGTTAAAACGATAGTCAATCGCGTTTTGCTCATAATCCCGTTCTATTATTTCCCGCAAACGGCTTGCATTACGCCCTTCGCGGCTTATTGAATTATACAGCGCATCAATACTTAAACCCGCCGAACCGCTGGAGGGACTGGTCAAAAAATCCCCATAGGCCAGTGATCCGTATGCTTTATTATATTCGCGTTTGGTTGCTTCAAGCCGCATTTCAGGGGTCAGCAGCGTATCGTGTATAGTAACTTCCCTCAACTGTATGGCAAGGCGGTCCATATAAATGGCCAACGGGGCGTTATTCTGAAGTTTAACGGTATCGGCATGATAATCCTGCCGGGTAAAAACCAATTGGTCGCCAGCTTTGGCTTTAATATTAAATTCGCCTTTCAGGTTATTATAAACAGCAATACCTGTTGTAATATTGTGAATATTTACACTGGCTATCCTGTCTTTACTTTCCTTATCAAACACAATCCCGCCTACCGTCTTGTCCTGTGAAAAGCACTTAACTGTAACCAATAAAAAAAATATTCCCAGCCTTATTCTCATTACAAATTATAAAACTAACCAATTGGCTGTTTTTGAGCGTACAAATTAACAATATTTAACGTTACTGTTTAGCCACAACAAGTTTCTGGCCAATTTTTATATTGGCATCCGTCAAATTGTTCAATGTTTTCAGGTCATCAACAGTTAAGCCAAAACGTTTTGAAATGTTATATAGTGTATCGCCTTGCTTTACTATGTAACTTTTATTATCCTGGGCGTTAGGCAAGGTGGTATCTGGCGGCGTGGTTAAGTTGTCGGGGTCTTTTTTTACAAATACTGTATCAGGCTTGTTACCGGTACCGCTTTGTGGATTATCATATTGATCAAGGTTATATTTTTGGATGATCCCTATTAAAATAGACGGGTAATTAGGGTTGGTAGCATAGCCTGCCTTTTTTAATCCTTTTGCCCAGCCTTTGTAATCAGTCGGGTCAAGATCGAATAGACCCGCATAGTTTTTTCTTTTCTTTAAAAACAGGGAGTGATCGCGGAATGAATCTTCGGCTTTGTCATAAACCCTGAAACAGTCGTTCGGATTGTCATCGTCTTTATAATAGGTTTTGCCATCCCAATTGGGAGTACACTTTATACCGAAATGGTTATTGGCTACCCTGGCCAGCTCGCCATTGCCGCTGCCCGACTCAAAAAGGCCTTGTGCAAGGGTAATGCTTGCAGGTATGCCATATAAATTCATTTCCTGTACAGCGATTGCCTTATACCGGTCAATATATTGCAGCGAAGTAAGGGGAACGTACCCCGCTATTGAAGCACTGTTTGATTTTTGTACTGCCTGGTTGTTGCGCCTGGCCTGCCGGTTTGAAATTGTTTTTTTGTGTGCCGAGCACGATGTAAAAAAAACAAGCCCTATAAATAAGTAAGTTATTTTTCTCATTTCAATAAATACCAAATACGCGGCATAGCTAAATGCCGTAAAATTATATCCTTATTACGTGGTTTTGGTAAATAATGTTTAGGCTTGTATCATCCTGCTGCCTGGAAAAGAAAACGAATGTTATTTATCTGAATGGACGTTTTTCTTTGCGGGATTTTGTTGACGATGAAACGGAAGTGGTTTCTTGCAATCCAACCACTCACCTAATAAACCCAATCAACCATTCAACTAATTTTGCGCCAATTCCTTCTGGCCTTGCTGGTCACCCGGGTTTTCGTCAAACAAATACAATTGATATTTTGTAATGATGTCAAGCACACGCTTTCCCCACTTACGGTCGTGGGCATAGCCGTTCTTTTGTATGCCATGCACCCAGCCGGTATAATCAAAATGAGTAAATTGCCCAGATAAGCCTACAAACCCGGCATGTTCAGTCATTATACGGGCAAAATCCTGGAAAGAATCATACACCGACCCATACTTTTTATATGCAGTATGTACTTTCTTTTTATTTTTATAGAAAACAGTGCCACTACTCCCCTTTACGCCAAATTGATTGTTTAAATGTTGTGCAAGGGTGCTGTTACCGCAACCCGACTCGTGCATGGCTACGCCCAATACAATGCTTGCCGGCACACCGGTTTCGTGCATAATGCGGATAGCGTCTTCCTTAAATTGCTCGATGTAGGATTTTGGGGTGTTTTTTTGGGCTGATACCAATAGAGACGATGTCAGCAGCACTGTAATCAGTAAGAGTTTCTTCATAATTTACTTTTTTCTGATGACCAGCAAACCGTCACGAACAGGGAGGATCAGTTTATCAACCCTTTCATCGGCAGCAATTTGGTCATTTAGTTTGCGGATCATCTGTGTATCGGCATCGTTTTCTGGGCCATACACCTTTCCTTTCCACAAAACATTATCAATTATTATTAATCCTCCGGACCTTATTTTATTAAATACAAGTTGAAAGTAAGTATAATTATTTTTCTTATCAGCATCTATAAACGCCAAATCGAAATCGTTATACGGCAAACCTGCTATAATATGTTCAGCTTCGCCAAAATGAAGCTTTATCTTTTTTTCCACACTTGTTAGTCTAAAGTGTGATTTCAGCATTTCCTCCATTTCCCGGTTAACCTCAATGGTATGGATCTCGCCGTCATCGCCCAGGCCCTCGGCCAGGCAAATCGTGGCATAACCGGTAAATGTCCCTATTTCGAGGATTCGTTTTGGCTGTATTAACTTACTTAAAAAACTAAGCACCCTACCCTGGTAATGCCCCGAAAGCATGTGCGGCTTTAGTACCTTTAAATAGGTTTCCCTGCTGATGGTTTGCAGCGCTTCCGGTTCTGCGTCGCAATGGTCATCAAGGTACGCTTGCAGGATATCGGGTAGAATTTCCATGGCGCAAAGATAACCGTTGATTTTAATGATTTAGGGATTTCGTTGATTTTTTGGAACTTGTATGTTGAATAGCTGATTTATCTTATTGATTTACTGAGCCTTATTTCTATTTTCCTTGTTTTTCAATTTGTACTCATTGGTTATTCTTTTAACTTCAAGGCTTTTTGCACCAAAGTTTAGTAATAAGCCGGTGTCTAATTTATACGCTTCCAGGTAGTTGAGGGCTTGTGCAAGATGAACATCATCCAATTTTGATAGTGCTTTAAGTTCAACCATTATTAAATCGTTAACCAGGAAATCAACCCGACGAGAGCCGACGTTAATCCCTTCGAAATAAATTTCCATTTCTAATTCCCGTCGAAACTTTAGCCCTTGGTTTTCCATCGCGATAGCAAAACACTTCTGATAGATCACTTCCTGGAAACCATTCCCCATGACGCTATGTACTTTCATGGCGCAGCCAATTATAAGCCCGGTTATATCAGAATATTTATAGGCATCATTTACAAATTCTTTCATACAATCAAAATCAATAAAAAATTCACCCAATCAAAATCAACGAAATCTTATAATCATTAAAATCAACGGTTCCGCTCATTTACAGATTCTCTCATACAATCCAAATTATTCTAAAAATGCAAATCAAAATCAACGAAATCCCTAAATCATTAAAATCAACGGTTCCCTTCCATCCACGACTGTAAAAGAATTGTAGCCGATATCGTATCCACCAACTCCTTATTTTGGCGGTGTTTTTTATTCATCCCGCTTTGGGCTATGGTTGCCGATGCCATTTTTGAGGTAAAGCGTTCATCCAGCATCTCAATGGGGATCTCCGGGAAAGTTTTTTTTAGCAGGTTTACAAACCCTTTAACATGTATGGCCGATTGGGACGGCGTATTGTCCATTTGTTTAGGTTCGCCCACTACAAAGCGTTCTACGGGTTCGGTCTGCAGGTATTTTTTTAGATAATCGATGATTTTAAGAGGATGGATGGTTTCCAGCCCGGTGGCGATGATCTGCATCGGATCGGTAACCGCAATGCCAATGCGTTTGGTACCGTAATCGAAGGCCATGATGCGGGACATTAGATGTGAGATATGAGATGTGAGATATGAAAAAGTCCGAAAGTCGGCAAAGTCCGGAAGTCCGGAAGAAGCTGCAATCGACGTTTCGGCAAAAAATAAGTTGAGTTATATTTCAGAAGCCCCATTTAACAAAGATATAGGTTCTTTAGGCTGTTTTCAATCCAAATGTTTGTACCGAAATACTTTTTTCTTTCGGACTTTCGGACTTCCCGGACTTTCGGACTAAAAAACTGATCACAAATCACTAAATTCGCACCAATGCAGTTTAAGCAAATAGTTGGACAGGATGCCGTAAAGCAACGTTTGATCAATTCGGTAAATGAAAACCGGGTGAGCCATGCGCAATTGTTTTTAGGCCCCGGCGGCTCGGGGAGTTTGCCGCTGGCGGTTGCTTATGCGCAATATCTATCATGTGAGGATAAACAAGCCGATGACTCTTGCGGGGAATGTTCCTCATGCCGGAAATATCAAAAGCTGATGCACCCCGACCTGCATTTTTCGTATCCCTTTTTCGCTAAACATAAAGATGATACCGCCCTTACTTTTATCGAGGAATGGCGCGAGGCTTTTTTAGCCAATCCCTACTTAAGCCTCGATACCTGGCGCGGGTACCTTGATGCCGAAAACAAACAGGCTAATATCAATATCGCAGAATGTCACCAGATCATAAAAAAACTAAGCTTTAAGCCGTTTGAATCGGCTTATAAAGTTTTGATACTTTGGCTGCCCGAATATTTGGATAAGGAAGGCAACGCCCTGCTAAAAATTATTGAGGAGCCGCAGCCAAACACGCTATTTTTATTGGTGGCCCAAAACCAGGACCAGATATTGAATACCATTTTATCGCGCACGCAGCTGATAAAAATACCGGCATTAAGTTATGAGGATATTAAATCTCATTTGATTGAAAAACACAATCAATCCGAATCGGCAGCGGCCGAAATTGCTTATTTATCCAATGGCAATTTATCCGATGCTTTGCTGATGCTGCAGGAAGGCGGCAGCAATTATCATGGGCAGTTTGTACAGTGGCTGCGCCTTTGTTATGGCAATAAAGGGATTGAGGTTATGTCGCTTGTCGACCAGCTTTCGAAAATGGGGCGCGAAAACCAAAAGAACTTTTTGCGGTATGGCGTAAGCTTCATACGCGAATGCTGCCTTATTTTATCGGGCGCCGGCAGCCTGGTACATTTGCCCGCTACTGAGTTTGAAACAGCACAAAAAATGACCAATGTGATGAACATTTCTCAGGCGCAGGGCATCATTACAGAGCTCGAAAAAGCGCACTATCATGTGGAGCGAAATGCAAATCCGAAAATCTTATTTTTAGATGTATCTTTACAAATCATTAAACTGTTAAATTTAACGATCCGTCAAATGGCGGTGACCAATATACCGAGTTAATTATGGGATGTGGAAGTTGCTCAACGGGGGGCGGATGCTCACCCGCTGGCTGCAAAAGTAACGGCTCGTGCCTTACTAATGGCTGCAGCAAATTAGATGTTTACGATTGGCTGTCGCATATGGACATGCCGACAAATTATAAGCCTTATAACGTAATTGAGGTAAAATTTAAGGGTTCGAGGAAAGAATTTTACCTGAACAACGACAATATTTACCTTGAGGCCGGCGAACTGGTTGCTGTTGAAGCAAGTACCGGCGGCTATGATATTGGCCATGTTTCCATCACCGGCGAGCTTGTGCGGATGCAGATGGTTAAAAGGCGCGTAAAAGAGGAGGATGTGGTTAAAAAAATATACCGCAAAGCCACCGTTCCCGACGTTGATAAATGGAAAGCCGCCAAAGACCTTGAATGGGAAACCATGCACAAAGCAAGGACACTTGCGCTTGAGCTTAACCTTTCGATGAAGTTAAGCGATGTTGACTACCAGGGCGACAAAACCAAGGCCACTTTTTATTACACGGCCGAAGGCCGCGTTGATTTCAGGGAACTCATTAAAAAAATGGCCGAGTCTTTCCGTATCCGTATTGAGATGCGCCAGATCGGGATGCGCCAGGAAGCCAGCAGATTAGGCGGTATTGGCTCGTGCGGCAGGGAATTATGCTGTTCTACCTGGTTAACCGATTTTAAAACGGTTTCTACTTCCGCTGCCCGCTATCAAAACCTCTCGCTCAATACATTAAAACTGGCCGGCCAATGCGGGAAGCTTAAATGCTGCCTCAATTATGAGCTGGATACTTATATGGATGCTTTAAAACACATCCCCGATAATGTAAATGTTTTAAAAACCGAAAGGGGAGATGCAAGGCTTCAAAAAACGGATATATTTAAAAAACTGATGTGGTTTAGCTATCCGCGAGAAGAATCGTGGATACCACTGCCGATTGACCGAGTAAAAGAAATTCAGCAAATGAACCGGGATGGTATTATCCCGCCAGATTTGGGTGAAGTTGTTGAAGAAGAAACCAAACCGGTAAAAGCTTTAGATTACGAAAACGTTGTTGGGCAGGATAGCCTTACCCGCCTTGACGACAGGCGTGGTGGCAACAACAAAAAGAAAAACAAGAACAACCGTAATAAAAATCAGCGGCCAAACGGCCCGGGGCCCGATAACAACCGCGACCAGCAGCGCCCCGTTACACAGGCGCCACATGGGCCGATGCAGGCAAGGCCGCAAGGCCCGCGCCCGGAAGGACAAGGCTCACGACCAGAAGGCAGCAACAATAATAACAGGAATAAAAATTTCCGGCCAAACCGTAATAATCAAAACCGCCCGGGCGGCAATAACCCCGATAATAACAGGGACAACCGCGGGCGCGATAACGGAAACCAGGGCAATAACAATAAAGGCGACGGGCAATAAATAACCAGTGATGAAACGGGGCTTAATTTTCTTTTATTTCGCGGTAGTAGTAGCAATATTTACTTCGACTGGCTGTACTGATAAAAACGCTGTTATTGATCAAAATTCGGAGGTTGCCGATCATAACTGGTCGTACTTAAACAAGTTTAAGTTTGATGTAAAGATCGATGATGAAAAAACACATTATAACCTGTACATGAATTTACGGGTAACCGGCGATTATAAATATTCCAACATATTTGTATTGATCACCCAGGTCGGTCCTGATAACAAGGCGGAAGTAAAACGCTACGAATTAAAGCTGGCCAATAAAGATGGTGAGTGGCTTGGCGAGGGCTCGGGGAATTTGTACAGTTACCAATCGCACTTCCGCACCAATTACATGTTCCCGGCAAAAGGGGTTTATCATTTTTACATCGAACAGAATATGAGGGATAACCCGTTAAGGGAAGTGAGCGATGTGGGGTTGAGGGTGGAAAAGGTGGCCCCCTAACCCCCTAAAGGGGGGCGAATATGTTTTTTATTTAATACAATGGAAGACTTTTACACCCCCCCCCTCTGATACGCCGCGACATATTATAGAAAAGCAGATTGCCATCGTTATGAAAAAAACACCGCTGGAACGGCTAAAGATGGGTACTGATATGATAGATTTCGGGTACGAAATGTTAAAACGGCAAATTAACGCCAAATATCCGGGCATCCCGGATAACCTGCTTAAATTTGAAATAGTAAAAGCGCTATACGCCGATTGTTTCAGCGAAGAAGAAATGGCAAGAATAGAAAAACATTTCGCTTCGCATTAGCCGCTTTTCATCCTTCAATCCCTAAATCCTTTAAATCTTAGTCCTTTCGGACTTCCTCTATTTTCCCTACCTTAGTTTGCTAATATTTTTATCAAAATGGGTTTGTATCTTCTGATTGCGTCTATCGTTATTCTTTTAATTGCTGTTGTCCTTTTTTTAAAGAAGCCTGCGGCAGCCAGTGGCATTTCTGCCGATGAATTTTCGCGCCTCAAAACTGAAAACACTTCGCTTAATATTGCCCTGGCCAAAGCCGAAGAGCGCGCCCTGAATTTAGCCCTTGAACGCGACAAAGCAGACAGGCAATTGCAGGATGAAAGGACAAGATCTGCTCATCTGATGACTGGGGCGAACCAGGAATTATTGATTGAAAAAAATCGTATAGCCAAGTCGGAAGAGCAATTAATAGCGCAGCGCCAACGCTTTGCCGAGCAGGAGGTAGCCATACGGGAAATACAGCAAAAGTTTCAGCTTGAGTTTCAAAATGTAGCCAACAAACTGCTGGACGAAAAGTCAAAAACCTTCATCGAGACCAACCGTACCAACCTGGATATTTTATTAAACCCGCTAAAAGAAAACATTAAGGCTTTTGAGGATAAAGTCAACAAGGTTTACAAGGATGAATCGGACGAACGAAATATTTTGAGGGGAGAGATCACCAAATTGATAGATTTGAATAAGCAGATCAGCGAAGAAGCCGCCAATTTAACAAAAGCTTTAAAAGGCGACAGCAAAAAACAGGGCAACTGGGGCGAAGTTATCCTGGAGCGGGTACTGGAACGCTCAGGCCTTGTTAAAGACCGCGAATACCGCCTGCAAGCCAGTTTAACCGACCTTGACGGCAACCGCCTGCAACCCGATGCCATAATTGACCTGCCCGATGAAAAACACCTTATCATCGATTCTAAAGTTTCCTTAATAGCTTATGAGCGTTTAGTAAATTGCGAAACTGAGGACGAACGCAAATTATACTCAAAAGCGCATGTGGAATCTATCCGGGCGCATGTGCTAAACCTGTCTTCAAAAAACTACCACGATTTATACCAGGTGAACTCCCCTGATTTTGTGCTGCTTTTTGTGCCGATAGAATCCTCCTTTAGCTTTGCCGTACAAATTGATGCGGAGCTTTTCAGTGATGCCTGGGATAAACGGGTGGTTATAGTAAGCCCATCCACCCTGTTAGCAACGCTGCGCACTATTGCCAGCATATGGAAACAGGAACGCCAGAACCGCAACGTACTGGAGATTGCCCGCCTTAGCGGCGCCATGTATGATAAATTTGTCGGCTTTATTGGCGATATGGAAGGCATAGGCAAAAATATTAAGCTAAGCCAAAATGCCTATGACAATGCCATCAGCAAACTCACCGAAGGCAACGGCAATTTGACGAAGACGGCGGAGAAAATCAAGGGTTTGGGGGCGAAAGCTAATAAACAATTAGACCAGAAGTATATTGGGGATGAGGAAGCTTCATGATATCTAAAATGGTAAATTTATTATGAGATTGATTTCTTTTAGCGCATTCATTTTACTTTTGTTCGGATCTTTTAAGTGCAACAATAATTCATTACATAAAAATATGCCTTTTACAGAAGAGGAAATACTTAAACAACTGGATTTAGCATTTAAGGGTGTTCCAAATGAATATTACCCCGAGGGCACGCCGGGCGATATAAAATATAATTTCCCCCTTGACCTGGAGCACGGGTATTGCGTTACTGCCGGCAGCAAAATTCATTTATATGCCGATAAAACTCGCTGGGCAATTGTTTGTGAAAAAAGTGGCTATCAAAACCGTGGTGGCGATGCGGAGATAGAGTTGGATTATTTTGGTAATTGCGTTAGTTATCCCATAGACAAATATCCTGAGAGGGATTATATAAGTAATGCAAGTAATCTTGTTCTTATTTCAGGGGAAGAATATCACAGGATATGCAATAACGAAGGAACTGACTATGAGAATTTTGAATTGATCAGTCCTTCTGCAAGTGAAGTGAATATCAGGGGCAAAAAGATAAAAATAGAGCATGACTTATCAAAATATACAAGTCTCGGAATAATTCCGAGGGAAGACGATAATCCTAAACGTTTAATCGGCTTTGGCGATTTGGTGAGGTACATCAATGAAACAGATCCTTCGGCAATTAGCGCAACCGAAAAAGAAATTAAGGAACATATCCCTGCCGATCTGCCTAAACTAATGACAATAGATAAATTTCATTTTGAAAGTGTTTACGATAAAAAGAATTTACCCGGCACGCTGGAAACTTATCAATTAATAGCGAAGGTATTGGTAGCACGGGATACATCACTATGGAAACCTACGTTAAAACCTAATAATCATTGGTCAAACTGGTCCTCGGGTAATTTGTAACCAACAATAGGCGCCCTTACTGAATATCATACTTATAATCCATATCCACTTTCGCCGTGGCATCAACTTGCAGGGTTTTTACTTTGCCCGAAATTTTTATAACAAGGTTTGATGAGTAATCTGTTGCAAAATTATTTTTAATGCTATAAACCAGTTTTCCGGTACCCGTGCCGTTTACCATCATAGATGACCCACTTATCGGGATGGTCATATTCATACTTTGCTGTACATCAAAAATAGCATTACCATCGGCCATACTTACCAATTTATAAACGACCTTTGAGTCGAGGTCCATGTTGCTCCCGCCAACAGGAATAGCAAGCGGCATATCCTGCGTAAATGTCTCGCCTATCTTCATAGGGTGATCGGGGAATTTTATGTTTTTTTGAATGGCATTCATCATTTTAGATACTTTTTCCTCACTGGTATCTGCCATTTTTTTCCCACCGATAGAATCAGCCTTTAATTTCCCATCCTTGCCCACATGCCCGTAAATAGATACGCCGGCGCCCAATTTTTCTGTAGGGATTGGTATAGGGTTGCCATTTATAGCCGCACTCAGGTCATCAAATTTATATTTCATTGTTAACGGGAATGTCCCGTCGGGGCCAGCAGCGCTGGTCTGGGTGTTCCCGTTCATTTTAAATTTTATATTCGCGGTTACAGGCTGTGTTATTCCTTGCGATGCTAATTTTGATATAACAGTATCGTTACCGCTTAACGTAGCGTTGCAATTTATTTCCATATTTATAGCGCCGGTATAAGTATGATTTGGAAGATACTTCACTTTAAAAATTATTCCCTTTTGGGCTTCCGCTTTAAAACCAAGGAATAAAAGGGATAAAAAGATGATCTTTTTCATTGCAATAAGATTTGATAAATTTTTTATAATTATACAAAAAATAAATAATTACGGGTTAAATTTCTACTTTCAAACGTATTTTAAACTCCCCTTTAGGGGGTCTGGGGGAACGCATTCCATCCCTGTGCTTTCAACGGATGGCTATTACCTGCCTTGGTTATCAAATTACACCCTGCCGAAGGCTCGGTAATATACCCGATAATCGTAATATCCATTTTAAACTTAATTTTATCGTAATCGGCCTGTTTAACGGTGAATAGCAGCTCATAATCTTCGCCGCCGCTCAGGGCGCAAACTGTTGGGTCGAGGTTAAATTCGCGGGCCGTTTCAAAGGTCATCGGATCAAGCGGGATCTTCTCCTCGTATAAATTACAGCCTTTGTTACTTTGCTTGCAGATATGCAATATTTCGGAAGCCAGGCCGTCAGATACGTCTATCATTGCCGTTGGCTTCACTTCAATATCTTTTAATAATTCAATTATATCCCTTCTGGCTTCGGGTTTAAGCTGCCGCTCAACAATATAATCTTTACCTTCCAGGTCGGGTTGGATATTAGGGTTTTCAAGATAAATCAGTTTTTCACGTTCAAGCAACTGCAAACCGGTATATGCCCCGCCCAGGTCGCCGGATACACATATTAAATCGCCTTCTTCGGCGCCGTTGCGGTAAACAATATCCTTTTCATCGGCATAGCCAATACTTGTTACGCTAATCACCAGCCCTTGTTTTGATGAGGATGTATCGCCGCCAATCAAATCCACATTATAATTTTCGCAGGCCAGGTAAATCCCTTCGTACAGTTCTTCAACCGCTTCCAATGGAAATTTGCTGGATATCCCTATTGAAACAGTTACCTGTGATGCCATCCCATTCATCGCATAAATATCACTGAGGTTTACCTGTATAGCTTTATACCCTAAATGCTTTAATGGTGTATAAGCCAAATCAAAATGGATGCCCTCCAACAGCATATCTGTCGATACCAGCACTTTTTTATCTTTAAAATCAAGCACCGCCGCATCATCACCAACACCTTTTACTGTACTGCTTTGGGCAATTTTTATATTTTTCGTCAAATAATCGATAAGGCCAAATTCGCCTAATGCCTCTATATTTGTTCTTTCTTTATTATCAAACATATTTTTTTTGGATTACACCGATTTGGAAATTGATTTCACCGATTATTGAAGGTGATTTCATCTATTAGTATTTTTATTACACCGATGTTTTTATTTCTATATTTTTAATTTTTTTTTTAATTAATTCCTATAAATAAAGTAATCATTTATCTATAAACTTTTATAGTCGGCTATATATTAAATCTTATTTCCAAATCGGTGAAATCACCTTCAATAATCGGTGAAATCACCTTCAATAATCGGTGAAATCCACAACTATAGGCCTAACCTTGCCGATATCTCCAACATCCTTTCAATAGGCACAACCGCTTTTTCAATAATATGCTGCGGTACTGTTATCTCAGGATATCCATTTTTTAAACACAAATACAATTTTTCCAGTGTGTTCCTCTTCATATGCGGGCAATCGTTACACGCGCAATTATTATTCGGCGGAGCCGGAAAAAATTTTTTAGATGGTTCCGCTTTTTCCATCTGGTGTATTATTCCTGCTTCCGTGGCCACTATAAACTCATTATCAGGGCTTTTTGATGCATATTTTAATATCCCCGTAGTCGAGCCTATGTAATCGGCCATCTGCAATATCACCTCTTCACATTCCGGGTGGGCAAGCAGTTTAGCACCGGGGTGCCGTTCCTTAAGTTTTGTTATTTTCTCTCTCGAAAATATCTCATGCACCATACACGATCCATTCCATAAAACCAAATCCCTTCCCGTTTTCTTTGCCACATAAGCCCCCAGGTTTTTATCCGGACCAAATATTATATTTTGTTCCGGTGGCAAACTTTCCACTATCCCAACCGCATTGCTCGATGTGCAAACTATATCGCTCATTGCTTTCAGCTCGGCTGTACAGTTTACATAAGTTATCACCAGGTGATCAGGATATTGCTCCTTAAACTTTTTAAACAAATGCGGCGGACAGCTATCAGCTAACGAGCAGCCGGCTTTTATGTCGGGTAATAAAACTTTTTTTGATGGAGATAATATTTTGGCAGTCTCGGCCATAAAATGGACGCCTGCAAAAACAATAATATCCGCATCGGTTTTTGCTGCTTGTTGCGATAATCCCAAACTATCGCCAATATAATCGGCAATATCCTGTATATCAGGTTCCTGGTAATAATGCGCAAGTATAACAGCATTTTTTTCTTTTTTTAATTTCTCAATTTCATCAAAAAGGTCGAGTGACGGATCAATAAATTCGTCCGCAAAACCTTTCACATTTATTTCTTCGAAGGTATCCATTTCAACAATTCAATTAATAACAATTAATTTTATTTATATAAAAAAGCTATTATTATTAAGGTGTTAGTTATGTTTAAAACTACTTTTACAGGTGTAGTAAAATATTTTTTTTAATAATTTATTAACAAGTTTGGTGACATTTTTATGACATATAGTATTGATTTTTAGAGTTGTGTAAGAAACAAGTTTTAATTTAAAAACTTTTATGTTGATAGTTTATTGCTTTGTAAAATGTTAGCTTTGGTGCTTTCAAGGCTCAAAAGTCGGGTAAAATTTAATAGGATTAATACAAAAAGATGGGGTTATCCACTAAATAATTATTTACTAAGTATTTGTTTACACAAAGTTAACACCTTTTATACCTGTTATTAACAGGATTGAAATTTTTACACATCACACACATAAAATATGACCAGGACTGTGGATTTCCTCGTGGTAGGATCGGGCATAGCAGGATTAAGTTTTGCACTAAAGGCGGCAAAGCATGGTAAAGTCCTGATAGTTACAAAATCAAACGAAGATGAGTCGAACACTAAGTATGCCCAGGGAGGTGTTGCTGTGGTTGTTGATAAAAAAGAGGATTCTTTCGAAAAACATATAGATGATACTTTAATATCAGGAGATGGCCTTTGTGATAAAGAAGTTGTTGAAGCCGTTGTAAAAGAAGGTCCGGAACGTATTAATGAAATTATTGATTACGGTACCCATTTTGATAAAACAAATGAGGGTTTATATGACCTGGCAAAAGAAGGCGGCCATTCTGAATTTAGGGTATTGCATTATAAAGATATTACTGGTTTTGAAATAGAAAGGACGCTATTAGAACAAATACATAGTAATCCTAATATTGAAATATTAACCCATTATTTTGCTGTTGACCTGATCACACAGCATCATTTAGGCGTATTTGTAGATAAATCGACCACTGATATTACCTGTTACGGTATTTATGCTTTTAATAGCCAGACTAAAAACGTTGAAAAAATACTTTCAAAGGTTACGGTTATGGCCTCAGGTGGGGCAGGGCATATTTATTCGATAACTACAAATCCAACTATAGCAACCGGTGATGGTGTGGCTATGGTTTATCGGGCTAAAGGGAAAGTAAGAAATATGGAATTTATCCAGTTCCATCCGACGGCTTTATATAATCCGGGCGAATATCCGTCATTTTTAATATCAGAAGCGGTACGTGGTTTTGGTGGTATTTTAAAACGCACCAATGGTGAAGAATTTATGCAGGAGTATGACGAGCGGAAATCATTAGCGCCGCGTGATATTACTGCCAGGGCCATAGACGCAGAAATAAAAAAATCAGGGGAGGATTTTGTTTACCTGGATATAAGGCATCGTACAAAAAAAGATATTTTGGCCCATTTTCCTAATATTTATGCTAAATGTCTGGAAATAGGGATTGATATGACCAAGGATATGATACCTGTAGCCCCGGCCTGTCATTATATGTGCGGTGGTATTATGGTTGATCATATGGGACGGTCATCATTAATGAGGTTATATGCCTGCGGGGAGTGTTCATCAACAGGTTTGCATGGCGCTAACAGGCTGGCATCAAATTCGTTATTAGAAGCCCTGGTGTTTGCCCACAGGATATATGAAGATGCTATATGGAAATTTGGAAATGTTACAATTCCTGAAAATATACCAGATTGGGATGAGAAAGGTGTACAGTTATCAAACGAAGATATCCTGGTAACGCATAATGTAAGAGAAATGCAGAAATTAATGAATGATTACGTTGGGATAGTACGTTCTGATTTCAGGCTGGAGCGGGCAATGCGCCGATTAGGTTTATTATATGAAGAAACAGAAGAGTTTTATAAAAAGACAAAGTTATCTGTAAAGCTTTGCGAATTAAGGAATTTGATCCAGGTATCCTATATCGTAGTAAAATCGGCAATGTTAAGGAAAGAAAGCAGGGGGTTACATTCAACAACTGATTATCCATTCCATGCGGATGTTATTGAGGATACGGTATTTTGAAATATTGTTATAAATTATAATTGTAATGGAATTATTTGGTTTTCTTAAAAGCAAAAGAGAACAGGCAATAGATTTTAAAAATGAGATAGACCTCGGTAAAATATTAAACCAGGGTATATATTTTGAAGACACAGGTCAATTTTTAAAATGGGGAACTTCTTTAAATGATTTAGCAAAGGAAGTTCCTGTAAAAGAAAAATTATTTGCAGACCGTACAGTTTATAACTGGGGTGAACATAGTATCCTTGACGGTTTAAAACTTGAATTTACTATTATATTTTGGAACCATAAAGACGAAAGCCGGTATAAAAAGTTTAATGCGATTGAGTTTTGGGCTGTAGGTAATGAAACTGCAGAGGAGTATTTAAAGGTAATTAGTGCGCATATAGAAAAACATTTCGGGAAGCCAGCCAGGAACGAAGTTAGTGAAAAGGCAGTAGAATTAGAATGGTTGGTAAATGATGTAAAGATATACTTATATTTTTTTGAGCAGTATGCTAATAAGCTGCATTTTGAGATAAGTGTAAAATAAGCGATGATATTTTTTAACACAGACAACACTAAGAATGCACGAAGAACACAGAGAAATAAAATTGACGTTATTAAAGCTTGGTGTACTTTGTGCCTCCTTTGCTCCTTTGTGGTAAAATTAAAATTGCTATTATAGAAGTAAGACGTATAAAAGAGCGGAAAACGGGATTCGAACCCGCGGCCTTCAGTTTGGGAAACTGACGCTCTACCGACTGAGCTATTCCCGCTTAAAATTTAACACAAAGGTAATCATCAAACATAAATAAAAATTGTTAATCATAAAATATAATGAAGAAACTTGCCATTACTGGCGAGGAAAGAAATTAAAAAAACTTTGTCATTGCGAGTGAGGAACGAACGCGGCAATCTCGTCGCCAATGTTGACCATCCAGTGCAGGTGGAGATGAATAGCGACGAGATTGCTTCGTGCCTCGCAATGACAAATTTTAAATGAAAACGAAATAACTTATTCAAACATATGCCAACCATACTTCCCGTAAAAAACATCCACCCATCATGGGGTAAAGATTGCTTTATAGCCCCTAATGCAACCCTTGTGGGCGATGTGGTAATGGGTGATAACTGTTCTGTTTGGTTTAACGCGGTAATAAGGGGCGATGTGCATTATATTAAAATAGGCAACAACACTAATATACAGGACGGTGCTGTCATCCACTGCACTTACATGTACGCACCAACTATCATCGGCAACGATGTATCTATAGGGCACAATGCGTTGGTTCATGGCTGTATACTGCACGATAATGTATTAATAGGCATGGGCGCCATCGTAATGGACCATGCGATTGTTGAAGAATTTGTGATCATAGCGGCTGGCGCCGTTGTACTCGAAAAAACAGTATGTGAATCTGGTTTCCTTTATGCTGGCATCCCCGCAAAAAAAATAAAGCCACTTACTGATGAGCAAAAGGAAATGCTTAAAAGGCTGCCCAATAATTATATCATGTATTCAGGGTGGTTTAAGGGGTAGTTGGCTCCCGTGGTACGGATATAGGCGTATTTTGTTCCCAATTTGGCCGTAAGGTTATTATATCAGGGTCAACCCAAATATTTTCCGGCTGTAGTTTCTTTTTTAAACTGCCACTATCCCATTTGCCATTATTGTTATCATCGTAAACCACGCGTACGCTGTATTTTCCGGTAAGATAGTTCCGGTAATTTATAGAAGTATTTTTCTTGATGACATCCTGCCTCATTACTGTCTTTTTATCATTCAGCAGTTCTACAACGTATGATTTTCCTGTATCAGGTACAGTAACGGTTAAAGTAAGCAGGCTATAGTTTTCTGGCTTATCTATGTTAAAATGCCTCTGCTGCCGTTTGTTTTTGCCACCGTATATATCGGTAACAGCATCCTCATTTATGAGAAGGGTATAGTTGGCCGCTTGTTTCCATCGGTACAAAAGTTTAAAAACACGTGCATCTGTGGAGTCTTTCTGGATGGTAAAATTTGATACATCGGTTGAGTCTTCTTTTAAATTAAACAGTGCCGGATCGAAGTTTTCAATAGGATAGGATGACTTCATGATCAAATCCGAACCTGGCTTAAGTTTATCATTTGAGTTTAAATTAAACTGGAAATTAAGTATCCTTACAAACGATTCTTTTCGGCCCTTGCGCAGATAGGTAGTATCTATTGGCTTATCTTTATCAAAGAAAACCATCCTTATCGAATCGAAATCCATGTTACGCATGTAAAGAGTAGCCGAGTCTTTGGTTTTACTAAAATCTACTATTTTATATTTATCAAAATCAGTCGGGTAAATTATTTTCAGGGAAGGATCGTCTAAAGCTTTATTAAAGCTAAAGAACATTTTGCCGTCGGCATCAAAACGTTTTACCAGCGCGAATTTATCCGGGATAGCTTTAAATAATTTTAACTCAACGTTAGCGGTATCTGTTGTTAAATGAATTATTTTTTTAGTAAATGCTATTAAATCTTTATCGTTGTATATTTTGCTTGATCCGGAAGGTTCTTTTAAGGCGTATATTTTGTAGTTGTCTATGTGCAGGTTATTTAATGTAAAATTTCCGGCAGTGTCGGTATTTGTAAAAATGGTTGGCTTCTTTTTCCCGAATAACAAAGAATCCTGCTTTAAGGTGAAAAGCATTACCGTCGCGTCTTTTTCCCTTTCACCGGTTGTTGTATTAATTACTCTGCCGGATATACTCAATGAATCGATATGAGGGCCGGTGGAAAAAACGTAGGTAAAGTTTTTCAGGATGTTTCCTTCGGTTACGTCGGCGATAGCTTTTCCAAAATTTATAACATACGTCGTATTTTTTTCGAGCGAGTCCTTAAGTGTGATGACAAGGCTTTTTTGCTTCAACTTGTAATCCGGCACTTTGGTCGGTGTCGGGCTCATTGTAATTTCTGTATAGGTATTATTCAGTTTGATGAACTCATCAAAATCCAGTCTAATTACTTTGCCCTTAAAATTGCGGGTCATATCCGGTGGAGTTGCCTTCAATAATTTTGGCGGTTCGCGATCCCGCGGCCCTCCCTGGGGTGGAATGCGGTTAGCGCAGCCAAAAATCAGCAAAGCAGGCAAAAAAACGAAGATTTTTTTAAGGAAAAATAAGGCCTTTTTATTTAACATTGTTTTTAAACGCTATAAGCGGGTTTTATATTTTAACGATCCGTAATATTAAAAATTAAAAATAATTGCTCTAATGCGATATTTTTTAATTAGCTTATTATCAATTAGTTAAAAGCTATTTTGAGATGTGTACCATTAAAACAGAAATGTCAGACGGTGTTACGCCAGAAATCCTGGAGGCCTGGCCCAAAGTGCGCGGTTTTATTTTCATCAATTTTTCCCGCGCCTCTTTTGACAGCGATACGAGGGTATGATAATTGAACCCGGCATTTATTTCCTTGTCTTCCATTTTTTTCATCCGCGCTACAATATCCAATTCTTTCTCAAAATAACTCTCATATTTTATTTTTATTTCAGCCTGCTCAATTGTTTCTTTATCGAAGGCAGATAACAAATTATCAAGGGTGCTGTCTGCCTTTCGGAGGTCTTCGAAACCAACTTGTGGACGGCTTAATAAATTAAAGAGTTTCGTGTTTTGGCTGAGTGCACTTGTACCCAAATCTTCCAGCAAGCTATTTACCGATGACGGGTCGATGGATTTTGATTTGGTGTAGGCAACAATGTCGTCCGAATTTTTTACCTTAAGCTTTACTTTCTCCAGGCGCTTGTCATTGATTAAACCAAGCTCATGCCCGATGGGGCTTAGCCGGATATCGGCGTTATCCTGACGCAACAGTAAACGGTGCTCCGCCCGGGATGTAAACATGCGGTAAGGCTCTTCGGTGCCCTTGGTAACGAGGTCATCAATCAGTACACCGATATACGATTCTGACCGTTTCATGATTAACTCATGCAGGTCGTTTATTTTTTGATGGGCATTAATGCCGGCAATAAAACCCTGGCAGGCCGCTTCCTCATATCCGGTAGTGCCATTGATCTGCCCGGCAAAGTAAAGGTTGCTGATAAGTTTTGTTTCCAGGGTAAGCCCAAGCTGGGTAGGCGGGAAGTAATCGTATTCTATCGCGTACCCCGGCCTGAACATTTTTGCCTTTTCAAAGCCCGGTATTTGTATCAGCGCCTTGTATTGTATGTCTTCAGGTAGGGATGTAGAAAAGCCGTTCACATATATTTCAACTGTATTCCATCCTTCCGGTTCCACAAATATCTGGTGACGGTCGCGTTCTGCAAAGCGATTTATTTTATCTTCTATAGATGGACAATACCTTGGCCCCAATCCTTTGATACGCCCGGTAAACATTGGCGAGCGCTCAAATCCTTCTTTCAAGGTTTCATGTACTGCGGAATTGGTATAAGTGATCCAGCAGCAGCGTTGTTCTTTTGCGAGTTCAACATTAGTGAACGAGAAGCGGCCGCGTTCTTCATCTCCCCATTGTTCTTCCATTAGCGAATAGTTAAGGCTCCTGCCGTCAACCCGCGGAGGGGTACCCGTCTTCATCCTACCTGAATCAAAGCCTAATTCAACCAACTGTTCAGTTAATCCTGTGGCTGCTTTTTCAGCGGTCCGGCCGCCGCCAAAGCGTTTTTCGCCTATATGGATCATTCCATTCAGGAAGGTGCCATTAGTCAACACAACGGCATCGGCCTCTATTTCTATACCAAGCGAGGTCTTAACGCCGGCTATAGTATTGTTTTTTACCAGCAGGGACGAGACGGTATCCTGCCAAAAATCCACATTTGGTGTACGTTCAAGTGCTAAACGCCATTCTTCGGCAAAGCGCATCCTGTCGCTTTGCGCCCTTGGGCTCCACATAGCGGGGCCTTTTGAGCGGTTAAGCATCCTGAATTGCACAGAAGTTTTATCTGTGATAATGCCGGAATAGCCACCCATGGCATCAATCTCCCGCACAATCTGGCCTTTGGCAACACCGCCCATAGCAGGGTTACAGCTCATCTGTGCTATAACCCCCATATTCATAGTGATTAGCAACACGGATGAGCCGAGGTTTGCAGCAGCAGCAGCAGCCTCACAACCGGCATGGCCGGCGCCCACAACTATTACATTATATTTTTTAAACATTATAACCTCCATGTTCCACGTGGAACATAATTCTTTTTTACCGTAGAGGCGCAATACTTTACGTCTCCTATATGATGGTTTGCGATAATACTCCTAACGCAAAGGTTCGAGAAGCGACGCATCGCGCCTCGACGTCGAATTGTTTCATGTTCCACGGGGAACATGAATTATAGAGGCGCAATATTTTGCGCCTCCTGTATGTTTGCTGCGACCGTTTTGTCTGTCGCGGGTATCCGAGACGCAATCTTTTGCGCCTCCAAAGCGCAAAATTATTTATTCTCAACCGATGTTCCACGTGGAACATTAAATAATGATAGTAATGCTACAAATGCCCAAACGCTTTCCAATACCACAAATGGATAAAACTTGATTAAATAAGACGAAAAACAACAGATTCCCGCACCAATCAGGTTCAGGAGCTTATATGCCTGGCTTTGCGCAGGAAGCTTTTTATATAAATTGAGCAAGAATGCTATCAATAAAATGATAACGCCAATCGATGCCAATATATCCGGGGTCTTCATCTACGCTTCTTTTAATTCGGTTAATTCAATCCAGCGAATACTTTTTTCATCTAATTTACTGGTCAAAACACTTATTTGTTGCAGTATTTCATCCAGTTTCTTTGGTTCAATCCCTACCACGTTTAATGCCTCATTCTTATCTTTAAGCTGCCCTTCTATAATCGCTATCTCTTTATCGAGTGTTTCAAGCTCTTTGCTCTCTTTAAAGCTAAGCTTATTCTTCTTCACCACGGCTGTCGGAGCAGGCTCAATAGCTGCATAGCGTTTGTTTTGCTGTTTGTTTTCCTCCAATTCAAGCCTGTATGATGAATAGTTGCCATTATATATCTTCACATGGCCGCCTTCTTCCATAATAAAAAGCTGGTCGGTAAGCTTATCAAGCAAGTACCTGTCGTGAGAAACCAGCATTAATATACCCGAATAGTTAGTCAGAAACTCTTCCAATACATTCAGCGTGTCAATATCAAGATCATTGGTAGGCTCATCCAGTATTAAAAAGTTAGGGTTTTTCATCAGGATGCTCATTAATTGCAGCCGTTTCTTTTCGCCACCGCTTAATTTAGATATAAAACCATATTGTTTAGCTGGAGGAAAAAGGAATAAGGTAAGCAGGGCAGAGGCCGAGATCATCTTTCCATCGGCCATCGTAATAAACTCCGCTACATTCTTCACTATATCAATAACCCGTTCATCTTCCTTAAAAGCAATGCCTGATTGGTGAAAATAACCCATAACGGTTGTTTCCCCTTTGTCTATAGCGCCTTTATCGGGAATTAATCCACCGGTTATAAGGTTTAACAAGGTTGATTTCCCGCTGCCGTTTTTACCTGCAAGGCCAATCCTGTCACCCTTTTTAAATACGTAGCTAAAATTATTTACAAATGTATGGCCGTTAAATGACTTATAAAGATGGTTCATCTCCATAATTTTATTGCCCTGGCGTGCTGTTTTAATGGTTAGTTCAACTTTTTGTTTTGCACCGCCATCTTTTGTCTTCTCCTCCAGGTCGTAAAAGGCATCTATCCTTGCTTTTGATTTGGTGCCGCGCGCTTGTGGTTGTCTGCGCATCCATTCCAGCTCTTTACGTAATAAATTGCTGTTTTTTTGAAACGCTGCTTCATCCGCGCTTTCGCGTTCGGCCTTTTTCTCTAAATAATAACCGTAATTACCTACGTAGGGGATGATCTTCCCTTTATCTATCTCTAAAATCTCGTTGCATACATTGTCAAGGAAATACCTGTCGTGGGTAACCATCAAGATGGTTTTTGAGCCATCGGTCAATAGTTTCTCCAGCCATTCAATGGTATCTATGTCCAAATGATTGGTCGGCTCATCTAAAATATAAATATCCGGGTCCTCTATCAGTAGCTTTGCAAGGGCCAACCGCTTCTTCTGGCCGCCGCTCAATGTTTTAATATGCTGGTTAAGGTGATGAATATCCAACCGGCCTAAAATAGTTTTTATTTTATATTCATACTCCCAGGCATCAACATCGCTCATTTCTTCCATCACCTTTTCAATGGCTTTGGCATTATCGGGGTCATTTTCCAGCAATTCTTCATATTTCCTTATAAGTTGCTGTTGCAAATCATCGGCATGGAAAATATAATCGCTGATGGTTATTGCGTCTTTAAAGCCCGGATCTTGTTCTAAATAGCCAAGATTAAGATCGCGCATTTGCGCAACTTTGCCCTCAGTGGGCTTTAAACTGCCGGCAAGGAGCTTTAACAAGGTCGTTTTGCCGGCGCCATTGATGCCAACTAATGCAACCCTGCGGCCACGGTTAATTCCTATGGATATATTTTTAAATAACCAATGATCATGAAAAGAATGGCCGAGATTTTCGGCAGAGATATAAGTACTCACGCTATTTGTTTTATTTTATCGGAAGGATGTATAAAAACACCTTCCTGTTTTATTAATGATTGTTTTACCATAGCCCTTGCTATAGTTATTGCCGGGATGCTCCGGTATTTTTTTAGGCTGCCAAATAATAACGGATTGATAACTTTCATTATCACCAAAAAAACACGTTCTACAACCCTGCGCTCTTTCCGGTCGCCTGCAATAAACGATGGTTCATAAATATGCAGGCAAGGAGCGCCAACTTTTTTTATATCGTCTTCGGTTTCGCCCTTCATTTTGGTATAAAAGTTGGATGATGCCGAATTCGCGCCAAGCGCAGATACCAAATGATACTGATCCATGCTATTTTTAACCGCTATTTCTGCCAGTTGCAATGGATAATCATGGTCGATCTTTCGGTAAACCGCCAGGTCGGGTGTTTTTTTTCGGGTTGATCCCAGGCAACAGAAAACAGCGTGCCCGGTTATTTGATCTGCATAATGGTCAAGCTTGTCAAAATCAATCACCATTTGTGTTAATTTTTTATGTTTTACTGGCAATTCTTTTCGCACCAAAATTAATACTTCATCATATTCGGGCTGCCGCAATAAAATATCCAGCAGTAAACCGCCAATTAACCCGCTTGCGCCCGCTATGATTGCCTTGTATGCCACTGATACTGAATTTTCTGCAAAAATACGCATAATTATATTGAGAGATAAATATCAGGGCTATAAAGGCAGGAACGCTCCAGGCCCTCCCAGGGCGACCACAAGGGTGTGCCCCTACGCATCGCAGGCATTATAATAAAAAAGAAGATATTATTAAAACAAACCCACGTTTCAAAAATGGTCGTAGGGGCGGCCCTTGTGGCCGCCCTTTTACCGTATATAAGTTCGATAAGAACATTTTATGGTTTATATCCGGCCATGCGTGTAGATTTGCATTTTACTGATAATCAATTGTTTATGGTAATGGTAGTGAAGTTAATCCATACTCCTGCTTAATATAAAATAAATAAGACTGTATAGTAAACAAAACACTTTTTTAATTGTTATACTAATAATTCAATAACAATAGCACCAACGCGACATCCGTTTGCCCACAATCCCCTCCAATATTATTAGTGGCACGAATTTTTACAATGGTAGATTTTATCGGATGATTTAAAAGCATATCTCATGGCAGAAGAAATGGTTATTCCCGCATGGAAACGATGGCTTGAAGGCATTGGCGACCAGGTGGAGTTTTTTTTTAAGTTTTTCAGGAACATATTTACCGGCGGCTTTGAATGGTCGGAATTTGTGCGCCAATGTTACGAAATAGGGTACCGCTCCATGATGCTGGTTGGCATTACCTCTTTTATTATGGGTGTAGTGCTTATCCTGCAACTGCGGCCAACACTCGTCTCCTTTGGTGCGGCAAGTATGCTGCCAAAAACGCTTGCCGTGTCATTCGTACGGGAGATCGGCCCGGTAATTATCGCGATCATTTGTGCAGGTAAAATTGCATCAAGCATCGGCGCCGAATTGGGTAGTATGAAGGTAACCGAGCAATTGGACGCGATGGAAGTATCAGGCGCTAACCCGTTGCAATACCTGGTAGTTACCCGCATCCTGGCCACCACTGTTATGGTGCCGATATTATCGGTGATAGGGGATATAATAGGCCTTTTTGGAGGGTTTCTTGCCTTAAATCTGCGGGATAAGATGAGTTACAACTTGTATTTCACCAAAGTAGTGGCATCGATCGATTTCTCTGATTTTTTGCCGGCTTTTATTAAAACTATATTTTTTGGCTTTGCTATTGGTTTTGTGGGCTGTTATAAGGGCTTCCACTCCAATAAGGGAACTGAAAGCGTTGGCCTTGCAGCAAATTCTGCGGTTGTAACAGCATCCCTTTGGATATTTGTTATTGATGCCATAGCTGTACAGGTTACCAGCTTGTTGTTTTATAAATAAGGGATGATGGAAAAAGCGAAAGAAAAAAGCGAACAAAATCACAAGCCCAAAGGTACGGATGAACACGTGATAGTTATAAAGGGGCTGAAAAAGTCGTTTGGAGAAAAGCATGTTTTAAAAGATATAAACCTGGAAGTTAAGCGCAGCGAGAACGTAGTGATCTTGGGACGGTCGGGGACTGGTAAATCGGTAACTATACAATGTATTGTAGGCCTGCTGAAACCAGATTCAGGCTCGCTAAAAGTTTTTGGGGATGAAGTTGCCGATATGTCGGAGAAAGAATTGAAACAGTTGAGGATAAAGATCGGATTTCTGTTTCAGAGCGGTGCTTTATACGATTCGATGACCATTCGCGAAAACCTGGAATTCCCACTGACGCGGATATTAAAAATAAAAGAGCAGGCTGAAATAGACAAGCGCGTGGAAGCAGCGCTCGACAGTGTAGGGTTGCTGGATTCAATCGATAAACTACCGTCAGACCTATCTGGCGGCATGCGGAAGCGCGCCGGGCTTGCACGTACCATAGTTGTAAACCCCGAAATTATATTATACGACGAGCCAACAACCGGTCTCGATCCTATT
The DNA here is from genome assembly GCA_013288235.1 of Bacteroidota bacterium. Lineage (GTDB taxonomy): Bacteria > Bacteroidota > Bacteroidia > Sphingobacteriales > Sphingobacteriaceae > Mucilaginibacter. The sequence continues at coordinate 55,685 of JABDCF010000011.1, forward strand.
ACCTCGCGGGAAATAAGCGAGCTTATATTAAGTATTCAAAAGAAATATAATACAACATCGATAATTATAACCCACGACATGGAATGCGCGCGGCTTGCATCCGATAGGGTTGTGGTTATGGATGATGGCGAATATATAGCTGAAGGCACATTTGACAGCCTTCACAAATCAAAAAACAAAATTGTAGCAGCTTTTTTTAAAGACATATTATGAAAACAACATCAGGACAAAAAATAAAGATTGGCTTGTTTACTTTTATCGGCCTGTTGGCATTAGTATTAGCCATTTTCTTTATTGGCAACAGGAAAAACCTTTTCAGTTCAACGTTTAATGTTTATGGCGTATTTAGAAATGTAAGCGGCCTGCAGATAGGAAACAATGTGCGCTTTGCAGGGATAAATGTAGGTGTTGTGCAGTCGATAAACATAGTATCAGACAGCGCAGCAAGGGTTGACGTTACATTAAGCAGCAATGTTAGAAAATTCATAAAAAAGGACTCGAAGTTAAGCATAGGCAGTGATGGGTTAATGGGGGATAAGCTGATTGTTATTGCGCCCGGAGGCATTACCAGCACGGAGCCGGTAAAAAATGGCGATCAGTTAGCCGCCGTTAACCCGGTTGACATTGACAAAATAATTTCAAAAATGACAGGCGTGATCACCAATGCAGAATCGCTTACCGCTGGGTTATCACAAATTGTGGCTAAGGTTAACAGCGGACAGGGTAGTATAGGCCGGTTATTAAATAGTGATAAGCTATCAAAAGACCTTGAAGGTACTGTCAGGCAGGCGAAAACAACTATGCAAAACGTACATAGCACCACTTCAACATTAAATACCGACCTTAAGGCGGCACAAAGTAACTTTCTGCTGAAGGGCTTCTTTAAAAAGAAGAAGAAAAAAGCAACCCAGGATTCCATAAAAAAGGCCCAGGCCGGAGGGGTGCCCGCTACCCAGTAATTCAGATGAACAAACTATTATAGCGTTTCCGCAAACTGGTTAAGGTAATTAATCAGGCCCGCTGCATTACCGGGGATGTTACGCCTTAGCGGCTGAATGTTATTGTAGATGGTTCTGTCTGTAGCCAGGTTGTTTTTGTTTTGCGTAATAATATTTAATTCTAAAGTCGCTTGTTTTCCCTCATTGCGGGCGGCAATCATTTGCGGCGAATTTGGGTCGGGGGATGATTTGGCGCTTTTCAAATCGGCATTTGCTTTTATGGTATCTGCCGAATACTTTTTCCCCAAAGAGATGATACCTGAATTGAGATAATTGATCTGGTTCATCATCATATTATCAAGTATTGAAAGAACGTCACTTTCACCAGAGGCATTTTTTTGGCTGATAAAGGAGCTAAGTGTAGTTACTTTTTGGTTAAACGCAAATCTTGTTACCTGGGCCAGGGCATGGTTAAATGGCACTATAAAAATGCAACAGGGGATTAAAATATATTTCATTTCAACTTATCAAAGTATAGCAGCAATAAAGCCGGTTTGGTTTGCCGTCAATTTTGTGGATAAAGGCCATATCGCCTTTATCTCCAAAGTTTTATTCTAAAAGAGCAGATCATCCGATGGCTTAAGCAAAACAATTCTTCGATAATGGAATATGGTTTTAGCGACAATATTTCAGATGGATAGAGCCCTTTTTAGGGCAGTATATTATTGCTTTTAAAATTGACCGACTGGGTTGGGTTGAACTGGCCACTTAAAGAAAACACCCTGTTTAATTAACTATTAGCTAACCAATCACCCAACCCGCTCAATCAACTTTATTGTTTCACAAACTCAACCCTGCGGTTATTTGCTTTACCTTCAAGTGTTGAGTTATCGGCAATGGGTTTGGTATCTCCAAATCCCTTTGAGCTTAACCGCGAAACCTCAATGCCCATAGTGATCAGTTGAGCCTCTACAGCATCGGCGCGTTGCTGCGAAAGAGTAAGGTTATGGGCGGCCGTACCTGTATTATCTGTATGACCGTCAATCTCAAACTTAAGGTCTGGGTTATCCTTCATTATTTTTACTATCATATTAAGGGTGCCCATGCTTGTAGGTGTTATCGTTGCCTTATCAATATCGAAGCTGATACCATGAGTAACTATTTTTGCATCGGTAAACTTCTGCCCGGTCATGTAAAACTGTACGCCATCGGCAACTTTAAAATTTTTAAATATGATAGGTTTGTCCTGGCTGCCTATGCCTTCAATTTCCAGGTTAGCCGGTTTAATCCCGCCGCAGTTGGGGACCAAAAGTACACGGTATTTATCTACATATACCTTCATCTGGTTGTTTTTAAATGCAATTGCGACATGGTGCCATTTATTTAAAAAATTATTTTCCCCGATATCAGCCGGCAACGCTCCGCTAAAGATGTCCGTTCCGGTATAATCCACACCGCCTGGTTTTACACACACAGTCATGTTTTTACCCCCCACTTCATTTATGGACAATATGCCGCAGTACCCGTTGGATCCCCATGAATCATACTCAACAGAAAAATCATTTGTTAGGTAAGAATTATTCTTCATCAATGGTGATACATGCACATAATTACCGTCAGTCAGGAAAAAAGCCTTGTCCGGTCCAACCATGTTGAGGATTGCCTGGCCTCTC
>JABDCF010000012.1 GCA_013288235.1 Bacteroidota bacterium
TGCAGCTGGTGTTGCCGCAGGAGTAGCCGCTGCAGCACCGCTTGCAGGCGCAGCCGACGCCGTCTGTGTTGTTGCCGAGGCACTGCCGAAAGCGTAAGTCAGGCTTAAAAAAGCACCCCGTTTGAATCCATTATAGGTGTTGACGGTGGTGACCGAAACGGGCTGCGGTATGCGCTGTCCATCATTGGTAAAATAAGCTTTGGATAACATGTTAATGTTAGCGATGTTCCAGCCTCCGCTGATCGCAAAGTGATTTTGTCGCCCGACGATTACGCTGCCCCCCAGCAAAATGGCATAGTTCATGTCCAGGGATTTACCCAGGCCGACCGTTAATGCCGGGTTTATGCCGGTCAGTAGCCGCGGGTAGAAATGAGCCAGCGCCGCTACACCCAGTGTTCGTCCATTATAGTTACCCTCATTAATAATATCATTTTTGGAGGTGTCTGTCGTTGTATTCTTTCGCAGAGCAAAAGTCTCATTTTTAATGTTGGAATAATAGAGGCCTGTGCTGAAATCCACCTTAAAACCGCCCAGCACGGGTATGTTGATTGGTTGCGCATTGATGTTTATGGTGGTATTTTTCACATTGGCGATACCAGCGACCGTTAGTGTGTAACCAATTTCATCGGCATTTTGCATTTGAACAATATTGCTTTGATAACGAAAATCCGTAGTCATGATCAGGTTATAAAGCGATATGGTCTCAGTAACCAAAGAATCAGGTGTGACAGGAAGATGTAACGTGTTTTGAAACTCTGTATTGAATTCGGGTGCCCCATATTTTGCGGGGGGAACCACGCCAACCTGTCGCGCGGCAATAATGGCTGCTTTTCCCTGATTATAGGCAAAATCAATACTCACCATACCGTTACCGCCAAAATTGAGCATGGCGTTGTTTTGAATGTCCCCTTTAAGTTTTACAAAATTGGCGCAATCCAAATTTAATACCGTCTTAAGGTCGGCGTTCATTTGCATAATTTTAGATATCTCATCTGGCAGCGTCGGCGCGGCAGCAGCGGCTGCCGCTGCACCAGGGCTTCCCATAAGGTTGAGCACCGATGTAAATAGGTCCGGTACATCGGTAAAACGATTGGTGAAGGTGGAAGATACGGTGATGGTATATTTCAGTGGGTTAAAGTCATTTATTAGAAATAAGACGCCGTTACCATTGCGCTTTGTACTGAAGGGACGGAACCAAAGTGCATCCCGCTCATGCCCCCTGTTAAATATTTTGTAGGTATTGGCGCAAGGATCGTAAATGACCACTTTATAATCCTTATATACTGCTGGCAATACAATAGCTCCTTTTGTATAGCCCCGGTTAAAATATGCATGGGTAACCTGGCTTTGTGGATAGCTCACCTGGTTATTAATTGCGCTTACTACAAAGCGTGTCAACAGCCTCAGGCTTGTGCCCACTTCCTGGCTAATGGTAAAGGTGACATCACCCCCGTAGCCCGGCATCGCGGTCGTGAGGTTGACCTGCATAGGCGGACGCGCATCACACGCGCTTGAATGATCGTAGATTTTCCCTGTCTGGTCCGTAATATGGTAATTGATCGAATTCTGATCGCCTAAGACTTCCTGGTGCGTAAAAGTAAAAACGATCTGACTATTTGTCGCTAAGGTCACCAGCTTAGGGGTAAAATCATTAACGGACAGGTCAAAAACCAGGTTCGTTTGCGCTGCAGCCGACAGGGGGAGCAAAAAGCTCAAAACAATTATTAACTTTTTCATGTAAGGGTGGGTGGTTTAAAGGTTACTCCTAAAGCTTGTTCTATAAGGTCCGGACAAATGCCATAGGCAATTTTGTTAGGGGCATCTGCAAGAAACAGCACGCCGACGACCGCGTTATTTTCATCAAGGATAAACGCACCTGAATCGCCGCCTTCGGCGAAAGCGTGGCTTCCGCCCGAAACCATGACGACGCGGTTAAAATAGCGTATCTCCGGTCGTGGCGGATAGGTAATGTTAATGGTAGAGATGCCAATGAAAGTCCCGGACGTACCAAATGTTTTGTTTCCATATTTAAACACGTTGACACTTCCTTTGTCGCTATCCAAAAGTATCCTGGAACCGGTTACGGCCTGGTTTACGGGAATATTGAAATTTAGTGTATTGGCTGCGATGTTTGGCTCAATCAGTGCGATATCCAGGTTAATATTTTTGCTAACCGCCGGATCGTTCGGGTCCTGGGCGGTAGTGATGGTCATTCTGGCATCGATAATCGTGCCAATAGGTACGCGGGTTTGATCAGTAAGCAACGTTGCCGCCGTATCATTGGTCTCATCAGGGACAAAATCGTCAAAATTCAGCGCAGCGTTCTCAATACAATGAAAACAGGTTAACAGGAATGGCGTCGATCCTTTATAGACAAAGCCGCCTATGGTCCCGAAAGCAGGACCGAATTGACCGGGGGGCGGATTCACCGCATTCAAAATAGATAAACCTGGCGAGATTTCCATTTTTATGAGGTTTGCATGTTGGTAGATACCAAATTAAAATTCCCCGCCCCCAAAACATTCGTTATTGACGCCTGCTGGTTGGCGGACGGAGGGCTTTGACTGTCAAACTTAACATTCACCACGCCAGGGCCGGACGAAAAATCGTAACCCCTATACCCGGGCATGCCGCGCAATTGTGGCTCGAGTAAGTTGACTTTGCTGGTTAGGGCATCTGCCTGCGCACTATCCGCTGTAGCCGACGCGGTATTGGCCTGGTATTTTTTTAAGTTAGAGAATTGTAATACGATATCGAGCATATCGTGCCAAAACTTGGAACCGAGACTGATGAAGATGCCCGATAGAAAAAATCCAAAAATGGTCTGGGGCAAAGAGTCCTCAACTGACCAGAATTTATTCGTAAAGATGTTGACCAATGTGCCATTGTGGATCAGCGTAAAAAAATCAGCCCCCCCAATAAAAGCGACGATCCAACCGCAGACCAGTGCGGTCCACATGATCTTTCGTTCACGAAACTTTTCACCCTCGGTTGTCGGTCTTTTATTGCGCATGTCAGGCCAGTACAATTTGTACATATTTGCGAGGCGCTCTGAAATCATACTGAGTGCAAACAAGATGCTCACAATTGTGTAAGCCAGCGTTTGAGAATTGATTTGATCTTGAGGCATATAAAAAGATTTAAATTGTTTATTAATTTATTTTTAATGTGCGTATTATTGCTTCAACCAGCCCATACTCTTGACATTTTTTCAGTATCGAAAACTGGAAAAGTCGCGATAACAAAATTTTAAAAATCAAATTGATCATTCGTTAAAAGATTTAAGCCCGCCTACTCTACCCCCTTTTCGGCATCCGGGTATTCAGTATCGATTAAACACCTCAAAACTAACCCACTAAAACCACCCCAAACAGGGCAATTTCACGGTATTTAAAAAGGTGTTTTTACGGTATATTTCTTTGCACGCTACGGGCAAAAAAATAAGCGAATAAAATTCGTACTGTTTAAGATTGTGTTCATGATGTGAAAGATTTAAGTAAGCCTGGTCTTTTATCCCTTTCGGCGTTATGGGTATTGTGATATAAAGTTAGATTGAAGGTATGTAAAGAAAATGATACATACAAATTTAAATTGCAGTATTTCAGTAACTTAACTCAATAAATATAGATTTTAACCTGTTGTTTTAACAGGTTTTATCAATGTTAAATTTGTTAACCTCCGCGTTGTTGGTTTCGTTTTGATTAAACGCCAAAGCTTACTGTTTTATCGACTTAGCATTCCCAAACCCAATAATAAAATTCAATGCTGCCAGCAGGTTCCCGCTTTTGTTTATCGTGCCGTTAAAATCCCGGCCAAAAACAAAAGAAATGATTTGGTTTTTGCCTACTTCATAGTCGCTGTTTATGGCATACCTGTAAGAGGATGTTGTTACGGCAGCATTTAAAATACTCCTGTAAACTAACTCGCCGCCAAAAGAGAATTTATTGTTTTTTGAGTTAAACAACAGCCGCATGCCGGTATCAAACGTGCTTAAATTATTATGGCTCAAAATATCATCAGGGTTGGCATAGGCTTCTTTAGCGTTATATAAATACCGGGCTATCCCCAAAAAAGAAACATGGGCGTCTTCGTCTTCATACCCCCCTGTTAACCATGCCCCCGCATTATTTAAAGACCCATTTGAATATACCTGGTTAGGGAAGTAATAAGACATACCGCCCGCAAGGTCGAGCTTCCATCCATACCTTGTAAAGTCAATAGTTTCACCTATTTTTTTAACGGAGTCGAGGGTGTTTTTCGCAATCGCACTTTTTTCCGTTACCACATTATTCAAACTATCCCTTATATGCTGTAATTTGGCCTGTACTATCTTTTTCACGCTATCCGAATAGGTGTACATGTTTTTATTCATTTGCAAATATTCGGGGTGTGTTTTTGTGTAGTTTTCCCTTTCAGTTATTTGCAGGGCTAATAAATTAGAGATCAGGCTATACGATTGGTTTACCAACCTTATGGCCTTTGAATTTATCTTTCCCCTAAAAAAAGATACCTTAAACCCTATCCCCATTGTAGTATTCGTATTGTTTGTCAGGCTGTCTTTCACATTTTTATAGGCAACAGATATGTCAAGGCTTTGCCAGATGTTTTTACCGACCTCATTGGATTGAAAATCTGAAAAAGAAATGTGCTGTCCGGCAAAAAGCCAGGCGGGCGAAAAATCCACGGCATAACTATTGGGGATGGTAGTGAGGTTATTTGTGGCATTTAACAGGGATACCGAGAACGCAGATGGGTCGGTAGGCCTTTGTATGGAAGTAGGCGAAATGCCGATGAGGCTGGCCCCTGGTGATGACGGCGCAACAAGGTTATTAATAACCCAGGAGGTGTCGGAATTATTTTTCAACCCGTTATTAATAGCAGCGGACGACGGATTGCCCGGATCGCTTGTTTGTGCAAGACTAAATGCAGGCCACGCAATTACCGCAATAATAATTATTATGTTAATTGTGGTAAGTAGTTTTTTTATCATACTATAATTACAAAAATGTTATGGAAGCGTAATATTCAACAACGTCGCCAACGCCGACACCGGTTGAAGGGTTATCCATGTTATATCCCTGTGGCGCTGTACCCGCCAGGTTTATTGTTAAGCTTGAATTTGCAGGTGTTTTTAAAATATTAACTTTCGAGGTGATTTCGAGACACTTTCCTTTCAGGTCGCTGTTAGAACCCAGGCTAATATTAAGATTTTCACGGTATATGCCATTGGAATCTGCTGTAGATTCAACCTTAGGTACGCCGTCTATTGTTATAGACGTGGCCCCTAACTGAGCAAATCCAACCAGTACGCTAAGCGAAATTGGGTTTGCTGATCCATCAGTTTGATAGGTACCATAAATTGTTGTTGCCATTTTTATATATAGTTTTTAAACATTGTCAAAGGTTCTCAGTCAGGTCAGTGGCCTTTCCCGGCATCAAGGTATTTATAAATAATTATATATTAAAATCAGCAACCTTTTTTAATTTAAATTAATTTCAAACACTCTACAAAAAACAAAACCCATCGCCAATCATTCTATAGTGATAACGATAATATTTAATATGAAATTAGTCCGGTCAATTATAGGCCTTTTTATCATAACTATTTTATTTACATCCGGTCAGGTTCAAAACGATATTCCGCAGTATAGCCATGTTATCGTAGTAATAGAGGAAAACCATGCTTACCACCAATTGATCGGGTCGGCCAACGCACCTTATATTAACCACTTGGCAAAAGGGGGCGTTTTGTTCACCAATTCACATGGTATTGGTCATCCCAGCCAGCCAAACTACCTTGTTTTATTTTCAGGAAGCACCCAGGGTGTAACCGACGATGGTTGTCTTCAGGGTAAGACTCCTTTTCTTACACCTAATTTGGGAGAGGCGCTAATCGATAAAAAGTTTAGTTTCAGGGGATATGCACAAACAATGCCTTCGGTAGGTTACCTGGGATGTACTTATCTTTATCATGCCAGCACATTCGGCGCTTTGTACGCCAGGAAACATACGCCCTGGGTTAACTGGCTCGGCACCGGGCCAAATTGCATTCCACTGTCTGCAAGTGTGCCGATGACCGACTTTCCCAAAGAGTTCGATAAATTGCCAACAGTGTCATTTGTAATACCCGACATGGATTTTGATATGCATAACATAGGCCTGCCGGGAGATGCAGCCGCCATAAGGCGTGGAGATGCCTGGTTGAAAGATCACCTGGCGGATTACGCAGAATGGGCTAAAAAACATAACAGCTTGTTGATAGTAACTTTTGACGAAGATAACTACGACACCAAAAATGGCAATAAAATACCAACAATTTTTTACGGCGCTAAAATAATACCTGGCGTGTACACGCCTGTAATTAACCATTATAACACTTTACATACTATTGAATCGATGTATGGCCTGCCTGTCACTGATAAGGTATTAGCGCCGCCGATTGGGGGTATATGGGGTAAATAGATTTACACGCCCTGTATCTTTATTCCCGCGTCTTTAATATCCTGTAATAATACTTCCTGCCCAATCTCAATCTTTTATCGGTAAGGCAACTAAATGTAAAATACTGCCGTAACGCTTTTATATATCTGATTAAGGCATGGGCTATTCGACCGATAACTATTTATTAGAATTAAATGAAGATTTTGAGCGACAGGAAGTTGATTGTACCGGTCATGGGCTCCGGATAGTTTCAAATAAAAACCTTTCAAGCCATATGCCAATGGTTATCTCCTCTCCTCTCGATAAAAAACATAACCGGGCGATAAAGCGCTTGTTTGATATCATAATTTCTGTTACCGTAATGTCACTGGTATTCTGGTGGCTACTGCCAATACTTGCTTTGCTGATAAAAATCGATTCCCCGGGGCCGGTACTCTTCGTACAAAAAAGAAACAAAAAGGGCGGGAAGCTATTTTATTGCCTTAAACTAAGAACAATGCGGGTAAATAGCAGTGCTGATGTGTTGCCGGCTTCATCAAATGATGCCAGGATCACTGGTATAGGCAAGTTTTTGCGTTTGAGCCATCTGGATGAATTACCTCAGTTTATAAATGTATTGATAGGCGATATGTCGGTAGTTGGCCCCAGGCCGCATATGGTTACCGAGAATGTTAAGTTTAAGAAGGTTTTAAACGCTTACAACGACAGGCATTTTGTAAAACCTGGCATTACAGGGCTGGCGCAGTCATTTGGCTTTAACGGGCCAATCAATGATTTCTACCACCTGGACAAGAAAATAGCTTATGATATATTTTACATCAAAAACTGGTCGGCCATTATGGATGTGAAAATATTTATCAGGACTATCGGTATGATTTTTAAAAAGTTAAAACCTGTTCAGTAACGCTTTGAAAGACTTTATAGCAACCACCCTAAGCATATTAAACCGGCAGGAAAAGGTAAAGATGTGTACAAATATCGTACTGGACTTTGCTGTTGGTTTGCTTGACATTGCTTTTTTGGGGGTTTTACTATTGGTGATCAATTTTTATACAAATAATAGTAGTACACACAATAGCTTCCTGGCGCAATCCTTAACCAATAAAAATTCGTTAGTTGTTGTAGGCGTGTTTTTTATGTTGTTTAGTTTGAAAAATTACTTAGGCTACCGGGTATCCAAGGCGCAGAATTCTTTCTTTTTTGGCATTGCGTCGCGTTTAGCAAAGCGAAATATATGGCATTATTTAAAGGATGACTATACCCGGTTTATAAATATCGATTCGTCTATTTTTACCCGTAAAATAAGCCAGCAGCCAATTGAGTTCAGCAACTACATATTAATCAACATACAACAGGTTATTTCGCAAAGTATATTGATCTTTTTTACCATCATCGGTATACTTTTTTATCATCCAAAATCATTCCTTTCATTATTTCTGTTATTGGTGCCACCTGTAATTTTACTTGCTTTTTTAATAAAGAAAAAGCTTAAGCAGGTGCGTGCGAGTTTAAAAGTTTCAAGCCAAAAGACTATCCAGCATTTGCAGGAATCACTGTCCGGCTATGTGGAAAGCAATATTTACAATAAGAACAATTTTTTTGTAGATCGTTTTTATCAATACAAACAACAACTTGATGAAAACATAGCCACCCAGCAAACGCTGCAAATTTTGCCTTCGCGCCTTATAGAGGTTTTTGCCGTTTTGGGTTTTTTTATATTAATGGCGATCAATAAGTTATGGGCAAATGCACCGGCTATAGACTTGCTTACTATCGGGATATTTATGGCTGCGGCTTATAAGGTAATCCCCGGGATAATAAAAATACTAAACTCCACCGGTCAGATGAAAACTTACCAGTTTACGCTGGATGATCTTTCATTGCCAGTTACAAGAGAATCTGTAACAGCTGATAAGGCCCCGGCCTCACCTATTCGTTCACTAAAATTTGAACAGGTATATTTTAAATACAATGATCATACTGTTTTAAACGGGGTTAGCTTTCAATTGGCGCCCGGAGATTTTGCCGGGATGTCTGCCGCATCGGGAAAAGGGAAAACAACAATCATCAATTTGTTGCTCGGGTTTTTAAAGCCGGATTGCGGCGGTATTTGCTTAAATAATAAGAAGGCTGACCATGAAGAAAGGCAACGGTATTGGAGCCGGATATCCTATGTAAAGCAGCAGCCCTTTTTTATACACGATACCATCCTTAAAAATATAACGCTGAGTGATGATGAATATGACACGGCTAAACTTGAAGAAGTGCTTTCATTTTGCGGAATTGACGAGTTATTAGGTAATTATCCCGAAGGGCTGGAAAAAATCATTAAGGAAAATGGCAAAAACATAAGTGGAGGCCAAAGGCAACGGATCATGCTGGCCAGAGCTTTATATCATGATTTCGACCTGCTTATTTTGGATGAGCCTTTTGGCGAGTTGGATGAGCGTTCGGAAAAACAAATCCTTGTGAAGTTAGCGGCGCTTGCCAACGAGGGCAAGATGATCCTGTTCATCACGCACAAAAAGACAAGTTTATCATTTTGTAATAAAATACTTTCGCTGGATGGAGAATAAGCTTGAAACATTGGTTATTCTTACGCCCGGCTTCCCCAAAAATGAGGCCGACAGTACTTGTATCCCGGCCTTGCAGGTGTTTGTAAAGGCACTGAAAGAGATATGCCCAGGCCTCAACATTATTGTTTTAACTTTTCAATATCCCTTTATCGAAAACGAATACCAATGGAATGGCATAAAAGTGGTTTCTATTGGCGGCAAAAATAAAGGCGGTTTCTTTCATATAATAACCTGGATAAAAGTTTGGAATACGCTTAAAAAATTAAATAAAGAATATGATTTGATAGGGCTGCTAAGTTTTTGGCTGGGTGAATGTGCCTTTGTTGGCAACAAATTTGCAAAAAAGCACCGGTTGGGTCATTATTGCTGGTTAGTAGGCCAGGATGTTAAAAGTGGGAATAAATATTTCAACTGGATAAAACCCAAAGGCGATTCGCTGATCGCGATGTCAGATTTCCTTGCAAAGCACTTTAAGCTTAATTATAATGTATCGCCTCTTCACGTAATTCCGTTTGGCGTTGATACTTCTTTATTTGGTAACGCGCCTTTAAAAAGGGATATTGATGTTTTGGGCGCCGGTTCTTTCATCCCCTTAAAACAATATCATCTTTTTGTTGAAACCATAGCGTTTTTACAAAAGTCGATGCCTGATATCAATGCAGTTATTTGCGGAAACGGCCCCGAACGGGAACAATTGCAGGCCCTGGTTAAATCGCTGCACCTCGAAAAAAATATTTCATTTACCGGCGAATTGCCCCACTCGGAAGTGCTGGTATTGATGCAACGTTCAAAAGTATTTCTACATCCTTCTAATTACGAGGGATTTAGCACCGTTTTATCGGAGGCTTTGTACGCCGGCGCGCATGTGGTGTCATTTTGCAAACCTATGGTAAAGGATTTCCGGCATCACTATGTGGTAAAAACCAATGAGGAAATGAATAGGGGGGTATTAACTATTCTCCGTTCCAAAAACCTCGACCATTTGCCTGTATTGGTATGTTCTGTACAGCAGGTGGCAAAAAATGTGATCAGTTTGTTTGTCAGTTAGTTAAATATGAACAGAGAATATCATTGCTTATGAATGAATATCTCAAACAGTTATAATAATGCCAGTTAAAATAAAATTTTCGCCCCCGCATATAGATCAAAGAATAATTGATGAGGTTGTAGATACCCTTAAGTCTGGCTGGATAACGACCGGCCCCAAAACCCGGTTATTTGAGAAACGCCTCACCGGGTATACCGGGGCGAAAGCTACATTATGCCTTAATTCGGCAACGGCCGGATTGGAAATGATGCTGAGGTGGTTTGGGGTTACAGCAGGAGATGAAGTTATATTACCAGCTTATACCTATAGTGCCACCGCTAATGTAATTATTCACTGCGGCGCAAAGCCTGTTTTTGTTGATACTGGCGATGACTTTAACATTTCTGTTAAAGCTATTCGCAAAGCAATAACTAAACATACTAAAGTTATAATGCCGGTTGATTTTGGCGGATGGCCATGTGATTATGATGAAATTAACAGCATAGTGCGTGAAGAGGAATTTTTAGCGCTATTTACCCCCGGCAACATTGTACAGCAGCAGTTAGGCCGGATCCTGATTCTTGCAGATGCAGCCCACTCTATAGGTGCAACTTATAAGGGTAAACGGACAGGCAGCCTCACGGATGTCAGCGTTTTTTCATTTCACGCCGTTAAAAACATTACCACTGCCGAAGGTGGCGCCATATCATTTAATTTGCCTGCGCCTTTTAACAACAACGAAGTCTATAAAAATTTAGTTATAAAAACCGCTCATGGCCAGGATAAAGATGCTTTGGCTAAATTAAAGCCGGGCGCCTGGAAATACGACATTATTGAAGCCGGTTACAAATTTAATATGACGGATATTCACGCATCGATAGGCCTGGTGGAACTGGAAAGGTATGAAAGTGATACATTGCCCAGGCGAAAAGAGATCGTAAACAAATACAACCAGTTATTAAAAAAATATGACTGGGTGGTTCTTCCATCAATGAAGAATAGCGAAAAAGAATCATCCTATCACTTATACCCATTGCGTATAAATAACATATCCGAAGAAGAACGTGATATGATAATTGAACACATCAGCGCTAAAGGCATAGCTGTGAACGTGCACTTCATCCCCGTGCCGATGATGAGTTATTATAAACACCTAAATTATAACATCACGGATTATCCTGTTGCCTATAATAATTACAAAGCTGAAATTTCACTTCCGGTGTTTTACGATCTTAGTTTTCACGATGTTGAAGAAGTTGTAAATGCGTTAAGTGATGCTTTTAATGATTTAGGCTTGAGACCTGAAACACAACATGTAATGATTGAAACCAAGGCTATGAGGATTTAAGGTTGCAACGCGGCAACAATCTCCTGTATCCTTTTGGCAATAGCCTCAAATGAAAGATTTGATTTAAAATATGAAAGACACCTGCTCCTTTTTTCTGCCAAATCAAGGTGTCCTGTTTGCTTTAATGCTGTTAACAATTCCGTCTCACTACCTGCATCATACAATATTCCGCAATTACCATTGTCGGTTATCATCCTGAAAGAAAATATATCAGTCACTATCGGAATACAGCCGCATGACATGGCTTCGCAAATTGCGGTACCGCTTCCCTCATAGTATGAGCCCGACACAATAAAATCAGCGCTATTGTACCAATAAAGCAATTCATTATAAGCTATCGCGCCTATTAATAAAATATTATTTTTAACAGCACTTTTATTCAGTAGTTCTTTTATTTCACCAAGCAGTTCATCCGTTTGATAGATCATGTATAAATGGGCATTACGGTTTGCGCTTGCAAATTTCAGAAAGGCCCTCACTACGTTTAACGGGTCTTTATTTGCATTAAGTCGGCCAACCCATAAAAAAACGAGCCCTCCTTCGACCCCGGTTTTTAACTTTGCTGCCTCTTTTTTAATTGGATAAAAATTGGACGATACTTCCATCACTTCGTGTATCTTTTTGCCAAATACTATGTTGCCATTTTTCACCCATTCCAAACCCATATCGCGTGATGCAAACATGTAAGCGTCAACATAAATATCAGCCATTCTTTGGATATATTTTTTAAAGCCAGTAAAGGGTTTTTCAGCATGGTGGTGGGCAATGATCTTTGTCTTTTTATCCAGCAAAAACCGTAATTGCATTAATTGCAACGGGTGGTGCAGGCCCTGTACTATCACAACATCGGGTTTTAGGTTTTTAACGAAGCGGTTGAGTTGAAAAGGAAAATAGGTTTTCTTTTTTCCGAAATTTACAAAACGATATTGAACGCCCTTGTATAAATGCTCGCCCTTATAATCAATCTGCTTAACATTAATAACCGTATGTGTCTTGCTAAGGTGTTCCAATATACCGGCATACAATTCAGTGCGTTTAAACCAGCTTTCGGGCGATTTGAAAGCTGGCGAGTAATTATAACTTACAGATACATAAATCATTAGTGCGACTTAATTCAAGTTTTAAAATAATCCTTCGATGCTGTTATAATTACCCTTCTGGTATTGCAAAAAGCCAATATGCCAAAGCGATGAGGAGTTTTCTTTGATCCTTTTTTCATTTAAAACTTTGCCAACCATCAACATGTGATACCCCATTTTCTTATGTTGAATGATTTCTATTTCCTTATACGACCCTGTGAAATCAGGGACATAAAAACCAAATAACTCGCTGCTGAAAGTGCCAAATGGCAAGTTTTCAATTGCAGTTGGTGCATTGCTGGAGTGCTTTCCCAGATCGTAGACAGTATCTATATCAACACTGTCGGTATCGCAAACAACAACTTTTTTTGCTTCCAGTATTTTATTTAGAGTGATGTTTGTCGTCCTCAAACCAAGGATATACAAATCTTCTTCCGGTATATAACCCTGTATATCCATCGGGAATATGTTGTAGTAACTATCGTCCTTGTAGGAAACTATAATAATGCGCCTTGGGTATGAGTAAAGCGCACTGATAACCTTGCGGCTATAGTAAGTATTTGTTTTGGCGCGCAAAAAATAGGTAAAAAGCGCCAGCCGGTGTAAAGCGCTTAATTGGTGGTTTTTTACTCCATCAACTTTATACAAAAGCAGACTGCCTTTTTCAGTCGGTATTTTTTCAATAAGTGAAACATCGATGGCTGCATTGAGCCTTTTGCCCTTTTTGAAAAGTACTTTCACGGATTGCGGGTCGATTAAATCTAAATGACTGCCAGGCAACCACACTGCCATACAAAACGGATCCAGGCAAATCATACCCTGGTGAAGGGTTATATCAATTTCGCGTTTATCTTTTTTTAAAAACACTTGTTCCTGCACTTGGTTTTGTTGCAGGCGCGTGATATAAAAAGTCTGAACTTTTTTGGCGTTTTTAAAAAGGAGTTTTTTTATCAGTTGGTTTATCATTTAAAAAGTATAAATACCGGCAGCTGTAAACTTGGTTTATCCCGGTCATAAAACGGTTGCATTTTGATGAGTACTCACAGGAAAATTAGCTGCGGGGTAATATCCGCTGATCTTTTCCATTAACCCAGGTAAGTCGCCCTGAACATATTTACAAACTTCATTTATATAAATTTTGCTAAAATCCTCAACGTTCAGCGTTCCCAATTGAATTAGCAGGGTTTCGTCAAACAATCGGATTTTGCCTTTATGCACCACCAGCAGAATATCTTGTGGCCCGAGTGAAAAAAAACTGTCAAAACCCCTGGTACCCGGCTTTATTTTTGCGATAACGAGGTCAGCGTCTTTGCCAACGGAAATATCACCGCAGTTTAATTGCCATGCTTTTGTTGAATTGTTATTCAGTGTATTATAAAGTTCGACATCACTTAATAATTTGGTTTTTCTTGCCAATTGTAAATGGCGCCATATATTCCAGCAACTTGTTAACGTGGAGTCTGTTCCGAATAAAACGTTTGTTTGTGTTTTTAGACGATTTATTTTGGCTGTTTTACCCAGCAAAAAGTAATTGGATTCGGGGCACCACACTATAGCAGCAAACTTTTTCGCCTGGTCTTCTGCCATCGCCACCGCATGTACGCCAATAAGTTTTTTGCGGAATAAATTCCAGGTCGTAAGCTGATCGATCTCATTGAATGACAGCCAATCATCGCCCTCGCCAACATGTATATTAACGGGTAGTTTTATTTTGGTGGGATTATTTAGCTTAAACCCCCAGTTTTTCTCAAACTGCACCGAGTGCAGGCAATGTGTATCTTCAAAAATAGTTATTAAGCTATCAGTTAACCCTAACCGCTCACCATGGTTTACCACAGTGGTAACACCACAAAGCAGATTTTTATAAACACCCCATTCTGAGCGCAATGAAACAGGGATTTTTAACACATCCCCTATTTCGTTTTTATATGCCTCGTGTATATATGCGCCCCACTCGGTGTAATTACTATAAAGTCGGTTACCAAATTGCGGGAACAGGTTGAAATCCAAATGATCGTGCGAATTAATAAGCCCCGGAAATAGAATTGCATTATCAAATGTTAAAGCTAAGGTGTTATTTTCCGGGAGGATAGCAGAAGATGATACGCCGGCTATTTTATCGCCGGCAACCCGGATATTTACCGGCTCATCAGTACCTGCCATCATTACGTTATTAAGGATCATTATGCCCTCCTGAAATGCATCGCGTAAATAATTGGGAAACCCTTAAATTTCTCGTAAACCGGCGTGGCATTTTTCTCTTCGTAATAGTGCTTTACCGATTCGTCAATTTTCTTCTCGTCTTCATTAACTAAATTGAAACCATTCTTCGAGAAAATGTCTTTTATCCGGCTTGTTGGATGAACAAAATTGCGTACCGCCATCTGGGTATTCTGATGTTTAAATGTCCTTTTCCCACCAAAAGCTAAAGCATCGGGATGAAAATCGGTGATGATGATTTCTCCCTTTTCTTTCAATATCCTGCCCCAGGCATTTAATGCTTCTTCGAGGTTTTGGATGTGGGCAACGGTGAGTGTTGATACGATTACATCATAAGTTCTATCTTCGATAGCTGAAAAATGATTATCGGTAATAGTATAAGTTCTGGCAGCCGGAAATTTTTCTTTTAGCTTTCCAAGCATACCCGGCGAAACATCAAAACCGGTTAAACCCGTCGGCGAATTTTCGAAAATTCTTCCCCAATGCCTGCCTGTACCACAGCCAATATCGGCTACAAGCTTATTTTTTATATCGATTTTAGCCAGAATTTTCGCAAATAATATCTCGTCAAGGTCCATCATCAGGTTACCGGGCTGTGCATCATAATTTTCGGCCCATATATCATAGGCTTCAACAACTTCGTGCTCCTTTATTTTCGGAGTGAAGACGTGCTGTTTAATGTATTTTTTTAAAGTCGCGATCAATTTATTTTAAGGTTAAAAATGTTTAGTGAGCTTTTACAGAATTACGTCCTATTATTTATAAAGGTTGCCCCATTAAATTATTTGCGGTACAGGCAACCTTAACTTTTTATGCTGCGTAATTGTGTATAGTAATCGTTTGATTTAATCAATTGGGGTTTATTGTGAATTGTTGTCCCCGCAAAAATGGGTGAAATACCGGTGGGTGAAAACCCATCGGTATGCGGGGATTTAACACGGAAAAGAATTTAGTGTAATTTTAGTGTAATTTATAACATGAGTAAGATAATACTGTTTAATCCCAAAAGTGCCAACGGCAAATATCGCATCCCAAATTCCATTTTAAGTATAGCCGCCTCAGTTGAGGGTAAATATGAATGGACAATTGTTGATGGCAACCGCGACCCGGAACCGCTTAAAACCATGGAGGCTTTTTTAAATACCGGTGAATACAAATACCTGGGTTTTACCGTAATGCCCGGGCCACAATTACAGCAATCCATACCTTTTGCAAAAGCAATAAAAGAAAAGTTCCCTCATACCTACATGATATGGGGGGGCTATTTTCCATCCACACAGCCAAAAACAATTTTGGATTCTGGCTATGTTGATTTTGTGATCAACGGCCCCGGCGATCACGCTTTTCCTGATCTGATTGATGCATTGGAAAATAATACGCCTTATGAGTTTATAAGAAATATTATATATAAAGCCGGCACACAAATGGTTAAAACCGCAAAGGAAGACCTTTTTGAACAGGAACCTTTGCCCCCCCTCCCCTATAATAAACTTAATGATATTTATAACATCGAAAAATATCTCGGCAAAACCTATTTAGGAGAGCATACGCTGGCTTATCATTCAAGCATTGGTTGCCCTTTTACCTGTTCGTTTTGTGCTGTTGTACCAATATTTGAAGCAAGATGGAAGGCAAAAACAGCCCAAACTGTTTATAATGATATAAAGTACATTAAAGATAAATGGGGCGCGGATGCCATCGAATTCCATGACAATAATTTCTTTGTTTCGGAGAAAAGGACTGTTGAGTTTGCAAAACTGATCTTACCCGAAAAAATGTCGTGGTGGGGAATGGCACGTATCGATACCATGGATAAGTTTAAAGACGAGTCGCTTGCAATAATAAGTGAAGCCGGGTGCCGGATCATTTTTTTCGGGGCCGAAAGCGGCAATAACCTGATACTGGAACAATTGGATAAAGGCGGCACCCAAACCGGCGATCAGATATTGAGGTTTGCAGAGCGGTTAAAAAAATTCAATATAATACCTGAATATTCTTTTGTATTGGGAACACCGGCGCCTACGCCCGAACAGGTTGAGGCACAGATTGATTTTGAAATAGATTTCATAAAACAAGTAAAGACAATAAATCCACGTACCGAAATTGTAATATATACTTATAGCCCGGTGCCTACCGAAGGTTCAACATTATTTAAACAGGTTCAGGCGGCAGGCTTTAAATATCCGGAGGTACTTGAAGATTGGGTAAGCCCGGCCTGGGAGAATTTTGATCTAAGAAAAAACCCCCTAACGCCATGGCTAACACCCGAAATGATTGATAAAATAAGGGATTTTGAAACTGTATTAAACGGCGTATACCCTACTGTTACCGATATCCGCTTAAGCGAGGTAAAGCGAAAAGCGATACAATTGGTGGCAGGGTTACGCTACAAGACAAATATGTACAAGTACCCTTATGAACTAAAGCTGCTGCAAAGGCTTTGGAAATACCGTCAACCGGAGATACAGGGGTTTTAGTGGAAAGTCTTAAGTTCTAAGTCGAAAGTCTTAAGTCGCATTTTGGTTATTTCCAACTTAAAGCTTAAGCGTTAAAAAAATGCAAACATTATTTAATACATACAAGCGGTACAGGACACTGCAGACGCATGTCATTTCTGCATTGCCTGTGGTTATATTAATGCCGCATAGCGCCTGCAATTGCCGTTGTGTGATGTGTGATATATGGAAAGACAATAAGAATCTGAAACAGCTTACTGAAGATGATATTAGCGGGCTGTTGGGAGCTTTAAGGAAATTCGGTACACAGCAGGTGGCCATGTCTGGTGGGGAAGCATTGCTGAACACCAATTTTTTTAGGCTTTGCGCTATCCTCAAAAAAGAGGACATTAAAATAACATTGCTTTCAACAGGGCTTTCTATAAAAAAACATGCGGACCAATTACTGCAATGGGTGGATGAAATTATCGTTTCGTTAGACGGGGATGAGCCCCTGCATGATGCGATAAGAAATGTGCCCGGTGCATTTAATAAATTAAAAGAAGGCGTTGAATATATTAAATTGCTCAATCCTGATTACAGGATTACCACCCGGACAGTAATACACCGGCTGAATTTCAGGAACTGGGAAACGATTATTAACGAAGCTAAGTTGATGGGAATTGACCAGGTAAGCTTTTTACCTGCGGATGTAAGCAGCCATGCTTTTAACCGCCAAATGGCCTGGGAAGAACCAAAACAACACGAAATATTGATAAGCGAGAGAGAATTACCCGAATTACAGGCAGTGATCCTCCGGATAATTGAAAACAATGAAACTGATTTTAATTCAGGCTTTATTGCCGAATCGCCTCGTAAAATACAGCAGGTATATGATTATTACGCCGCGTTTTACGGGTTAAACCCATTCCCTTTTAAAAAGTGTAACGCGACATGGGTGTCTACAGTAATTGAAGCTGATGGTAGCGTAAGGCCTTGCTTTTTTCACGAAGCGATAGGTAATATCAGGGATTCATCATTGGCAACTATATTGAACAGCGATACGGCAGTTAGGTTCAGAAAAACACTGGATATGAGCGTAAACCCAACTTGTGTAAAGTGTGTGTGCTCGTTAAACTTGTCGCCGTTTGCAAAGCTTGATTAATAAAAAAAGTATGAACAGTATACTCTTCACCCATTCCTACTTTTTACGGTTCGACCCAAAGCAATGGCAATTGGGGCAACCCTATCCCCCTTTAGGCACCTTATATGCCGCTGCGTTAATGCGGGAAAATGAATACAGTGTATCCTTATTTGATACTATGCTGGTGAGCAATCCGGAAGCGATTTTACCTGCAATTGAGAAAAACAACCCTGATTTTTTTGTGGTATATGATGACGGCTTTAACTACCTCACCAAAATGTGCCTCACTAATATGCGCGAAGCCGCTTTCAGCATGTGCAAAATGGCAAAAGCTGCAGGGTGTACGGTTATCGTTTCCAGCTCTGATTCAACCGACAGATATGCAGAATATTTAAGCGAAGGCGCTGATTTCGTAATAATTGGTGAAGCTGAGCATACATTGCTCGAGTTAACCAACCATATTAAAAACGGGCACACAGATCATTCGGGTATAATGGGCCTGGCTTATATAAAAGACGGGAAGGCTGTTAAAACATCTGGACGCCCGGTTTTAAAAGAGCTTGACAGTATGCCATTACCGGCCTGGGACTTGGTTGATATAGACCAATACCGTGAAACATGGCTAAAAAGCGCCGGGTATTTCTCTTTAAACATGAGTACTACCCGCGGCTGCCCTTTTAAATGCAACTGGTGCGCCAAACCTATTTATGGTAACCGCTATAATTCGCGCAGCCCCGAAAATGTGGTTACCGAGATAAAATTATTGAAAGAACGCTACCATATCGACCATATTTGGTTTTGTGACGATATTTTTGGTTTAAAACCCGGCTGGGTTACTGAACTGGCAAGGCTTTTAGCTATAGAAAAGATCAGCATCAGGTATAAGATACAATCAAGGGCTGACCTGCTGGTGCAGGAAGATACGGTAAAAGCATTGGCTTTATCAGGATGTGAAAATGTATGGATAGGCGCCGAAAGCGGTTCACAAAAAATACTTGACGCAATGGATAAAGGCATAACCGTTGAACAGATCAGGAACGCAACCCTGCTGATGAAGGAAGAAGGTATAAAACCTTCATTTTTTATACAGTTCGGCTACCCTGGCGAATTAAAGGATGATATCAGGTTAACCATCAACATGATTAATGAGCTTTTGCCTTTTGAAATAGGTATCTCTGTATCATATCCCCTTCCGGGGACATCATTTTACGAAAAGGTAAAAGCTGATCTGAAGAAAAAAACAAATTGGACGGACTCGGATGAAATGGCCTTAATGTTCCATAATACATTTCCCCCATCCTATTATAAACAATTGCATAAGTACGTCCATCGAAACTATCATAAACACCTTGCAAAAAACAGCCTGATGAAATTAATCAGGAACCCTTTTGGCGCTAATTTTAAAAGCCTGAGAAAAGCATTGGCTGTTTTTTATTACGCGCCCGCAACATTTATTGAAGGGCTAAGATTGAGAAAGCTGGAGGAGATGCAAGGATGAAAGCAATGTCAGCAAATATAAATGAACAGTTCGCCGAGACTGCTTTCACCAGCCAGTCGGGTATTTTTGATAAAATATATTCGGGCAATACCATAGTCAATTACAAAAGGGAACGGGTACGGGCGCATGTACTGCAATACTTACCGGCAGGCAGCCGTATTTTAGAGCTAAACAGCGGCACCGGCGAAGACGCGGTATTTTTTGCACAAAACGGGCACACAGTACATGCTACAGATATATCCACAGGGATGCAGCAGGAACTTAAACGAAAAGTGGCGCTGAATGGCCTGGAAGAAAGGGTAAGCAACGAATTATGTTCGTATACCCAACTTGATGAACTAAAAAACAAAGGACCTTATGATTTAATATTCTCCAATTTCGCGGGATTAAATTGCACGGACGAACTCGGCAAGGTGTTGTCATCATTTGGCGCCTTGTTAAAGCCTGGCGGCATGGTAACCCTTGTTATATTGCCAAATTTTTGTTTATGGGAAACCTTATTGGCCCTTAAGGGAGAATTCAAAACAGCATTCCGCAGATTTTTTAGCGGGAACGGAACCCGGGCCCATATTGAAGGCGTGTATTTTAAATGCTGGTATTACAATCCCTCGTTTATCATTAAAAGGCTTAAAGATCAATTTGACTTGCTAAGTGTTGAAGGCCTCTGTACCATTGTACCCCCATCATACATCGAAGACTTCGCAGAAAAGCACCCGGCAGCTTATAAATTTTTGAAAACAAAAGAAGATAAGTTAAAAGCCAAATGGCCCTGGAGGGCTATCGGGGATTACTATATTATATCGTTAAGGAAGAAATAGAAACGATGTCATGGCGATCTTCTGCATGACCCTTATGTGTAGCTACGGGATTGCCTCGTCGTTCCCTGCCTACCGGCAAGCAGCCTCCTTAGCAATGACAAAGTCTTTTAAGTATTTTAATGCGCTAAACGGCTCTCGTGCTCCTGTAAAACCTCAGCTACTTTACGCGCGTATCTCGCCAATAGTTTGGTTTGAAAATTCTGAGGGTCGGGCTTTGAATAATGTTTATCAACGGCCATTGCCATAAC
The DNA here is from genome assembly GCA_013288235.1 of Bacteroidota bacterium. GTDB lineage: Bacteria > Bacteroidota > Bacteroidia > Sphingobacteriales > Sphingobacteriaceae > Mucilaginibacter. Next base: position 20,835 of record JABDCF010000012.1, read on the forward strand.
GGCGCCTTTACTGTTCACTTTTTTAAGTTTAGTACTATATATCCACCTGCTGGCGGTGATTTTCATCAGTATATTGTCGATAACGTTATTTAAAGGGTTAGCAGGCAACCAACCGGTCAGTTTTTTTAAAATGGTCGCTTTTACCGGCTTTGCGGTGGCAACCCGCATACATTTATTAGGGAGAAAGTCTCTTGTCCACGAATTTGCCGAGAAAAACCTTTCGAACATAATATCCCCCTGTAAGGGTATCAGTGTGCCGACCTCAATTGCGGTATAAATGTTTTTTTCACAAATTTCCAGTTGCTGCTCGTCCACATAATAATTCATACAAAAGTAATGCTCTTTGTTAACCAGGAAGGTTAACTTTTTAAAGCAATGCATAATTGTACGGGCAATCCACAGCCTGTTTTTGGCCGTGATGATAAACAGGTCGATATCAGAATACTCATCCGCAAAATTCTTTGACAGTGAGCCTGATATCGCGATTCCGCGCACATAAGGAAACCTGATTAGGATATTGCCTACCTTTTTTGCAATTTTTATAAGTTCAGCAGCTTTTTTGTTGCCCTCTTTTCTCCTGAAGGCTAAGCTGGGGTTATTTTGCAAACAATAAAAATCGTCGAACTTGTGAATTGCCCCATCACCTACCAGGCACCTAAGCGAGTCATCAAAAAACTCATGGCTGTATTTTTTTTTGAGAAATAGGTATACTTCTGTCCTGGTTAATGGATAATTGAACAGGTCGAAATAGGCCAGCGTTGCTAATATATTTTCTTTGATTTCCGACAAGTTCTTATCTGTTAATGGATATGATCTATTTTGCATTTATTAGTTTGTACAAGGCGGCTTTATACAAGCCCTTATATAATTATGACGGGGTAAATAGCTGTATGGTTGCCTTTAAGGGAAATAATTATTGGGTGAGTTTCAACTCCTCAGTATTAAGTCTAAAGTTGTTTTTATTCTTTATAGCCAAAGTTTCAATCTTTCCGACTGGGGTTAAATTACTTTCGCTGTCTTCGTTTGAAAAAACAAAAAATGCAAAGAAAAAAGCATAAAAACATGTTCCTTTATCTACATCAAACAAATCCTCCGATAGTGAAACGATAGCAATTAATGTGATAAAAGTAAAAAGCAGGATATCTTTTTGCCTAAACGCAATGTTAAAGCCAAACGCAAGCGTTGCAAGGTAAACCAATAGCCCAATTATCCCGGATTTTAACAGCAGGCTTAAATATTCACTATGTGCATTTAACCCGTTCAGATATGAATTAAATAGCTTTTTATTGAAGAATTCCTCGTGCAAAAGGCCCATTTCAGACCCTGCGCCGTACCCAATTACCGGGGCTTTGCCAATTAACCCGATGGCTACATCCCACCTTGCCAACCGGCTGTCGGTAGCTGAACCTTGGGCTGTTTTGGAGAGATCGACCTTTAATTCATTAAAATAACGTTCCCTAAAAACGTTGGAATTGAAAATAACCAAAACAGCCAAAACAGTAATAGAGGCTATGACTGCCATGTACTTAATTCGCCTTTTTCCAACCAGTAAAAAATAGGGTAATGCAGCATCTATCGTTACAATAAGTGCTATAAAAACAGATTTCGAACTAAGCTGTATTAACCCGGCGGTGAGGATACCGGCACAAACCAGGTAAAGCATTTTTTTCAGGGAAGCCCGTTCTTTAATTAAAACGGATAAAATATAAACAAGGGAAACGGCTATCTGCATCGAAAAAAATGTCGCATGCATATCAATTGGTTGCGAAAAATTATGATTTGTAAACGCGCCTGAAAAAAGCGCTTTAAGAGGCAACTGGTAATGTTTTATTACCATAAGGGCATCAAGGTACAGGTAAGCTATGGTTGCCGTGCAAACCAACGCAAAGCACATCAATAGCCGGTGCCTGTATTTTTTTAAATCAAGCGGATTAAGGCAAAACACCAAAGGAAAAATAAAAATAGCAATATGTTTTCCCCATTCGTCAAAAGCGGCCGGCTTGTTTATAGCATAAATGGTGCTTAATGCGGTAATAAAAAATACCGACTGCAGCATTAAAGTTCTTATTTTAAAAACAGGCTTAATGGCATTTTTATTTAAATGGATTAAAGTATGGATAGCAAAACTGACCAGGATTAAATGACTGTAGAACATATCAAAAGGCAAGCTGGCCATTAATAGCATTAAATGGTAATAACTTATCTTATTGGCTAAACTATCCTCTATCTGAAACAACCAGCTCATTGTTTGAATTGTGATGGCATTTTAAAATAAATTCCTCGTACTGATCTATTATCTTACCCCAATTAAATTGGTATTTAATTTTATAGAGGTTATTGCTAACCATAATTTTCTCAATTTCTTTACGCTGCACGGTCTCAACAATATTGCGCACATCGTTTGCGTTCGAAAAATAAAATGCATCAGTACTCAATACCGACTTGTTAAAAGGGTTATTATGTGCCGCAATTAATGCCTCGCTCGCCATAGCCTCTAATAACGATGGATTGGTCCCCCCCACGCTGTGCCCGTGAAAATACAGGTACGAGTTGTTTTGTAAGGCGCGTACTTCGGTATTGTCGAAAATTGAACCTTTAAATTCAATCCGGTCATCGTTTTTGAATTTATCGGTGATGAATTTTCCAAACCTGTTACCGGTATCGCCAAGCACTTTAAATTTTCGCGCCGAACTGCTTTTGTTAAACCCTTCGAGTATAGTTTCAATGTTATTTTCAGGCTCCATACGGGCCATCAATAAAAAATAATCTTCTTTTAGGGCTTCGTTTTTATCCACCTGCTCGCGTTCCTTTGACGAAAACAGGTCGGCGCCATAAGGAATATATTTACTTTCGATATTGTATTTCTCGCCCAGGTACGACTTAATGACCAATGAATCGGCGATATAGAACTGACTGTATTTTACAGCAAGTTTTTCGGCATATTTTAAAAATTGCTGTACTTTTTTTGAATATTTCGACCGCTTCCATTCCAATCCATCCATATTGGTGATAATGGTGCTTTTGGGGGGATATAGCTTTCCCCAAATGGAACTGCTGGTATAGCCCATTATCAAAACAACATCAAATTTCCTTTTCCGCGCATCCAGCAGGCAGTTTAGGTCGTAAACAAATTGCCCGGCAGTGCCAACAAGGTACTCAGGGTCGTAACAATGCCTTATCTCCACCCCGTTCCAGCTGTCTTCTTTATACGGATGATTATGCGAGTTGTAAACGGTTACCGAGTGCCCTCTTTTAACAAGGCCTTCCGAAACATATTCTGATATATGCTCAAATCCTCCGTAATAGTTCGGGATGCCCCTTGTGCCTAATATTGCTATTCGTAATTTCATGATATGCCTGCCAATTGATATGCTTTTAACGTTTGTATTGCCGCCTGTTTCCAGGTGTATTGTTTTAATATTTTTTCACGTAAATTTTCATTAAATGGCGCTGTGCTTGCCTTTTCTACTGCTGCCAGGATGGTTTCCGGCTCCGAAGGGTCACAATAGAAAGCATCGTTCTCAAAATATTCCCTCGTGTCGCCTTTATCAGTAATTACTATATTACAACCCATGGCTGCCGCTTCTACCGAACTTAGCCCTGTTGTTTCAAACCAACTGGGCAAGATGTGCACTTTGGCGCGCTGGTAATAGGTTAGCAGCACATCTTCAGCGATACGGTCAAGAAAATCAACATTGGCGGCCGCAATGGTGCGGCAATGATGGTAATAACCGGCCTGGTTGGGTGCATGTGCCCCAATGATCAATAAACGGAACCTTGTATTATTTAAAGCGCGGATCAGGTTCACCTGGTTTTTGTTCCCCTCTATTCTGGCAACACAAAGTACCAGTTGCTCATCTTTTTCTGTCGTTATATCGTATCGAAACTGTTCGGGGTTTATACCATTTGGCACCACTGTATAATTAACCTCGCAGGGATACGTTTGCTGAACGCGCCGGTACTCCGATTCGGAATTGGGCAATATCCCTGCAGCCCGGTTCAATATCCCGGTAATGCTTTTGCGTTGTCCTTTCCATATGTATTCCGTGCTTACAAGGTGGTCTTTGCCAAGTATCCACCGCGCCATTGTTTTCAGGTATTCAATGGTGTTTGCAGGCAAATAGCTAAATAAAATGCCCACCCCTTTTCGGTGGTTTTTGTCATATTCAGCATAGCTGCATAATATGGTTGATACAACAAAAGGGGTTTTAGTTTTTTTGCTATGATAAAGAATATCAGCCGGCCTTGTTATATTAAAAAAATGCAACAAGTCGTACCTATCATAGGCTATCACTTCATTTGATAATAATATTTCCGTGTCAACACCCAGCTTAGCCAGTTGCCGCGCAGTTTGTACAATTTGCACCGTATCGCCACCTGGAACTGCGTATAATGTGGACCGTGTTATAAAAGCTACTTTCATGACTGTTGCATTTTTTTTGTTTGATCACCGCTCATTGAGTTATGTAGCCAGGTAATAAGTCGCCCGGGAAAATAACTTATCACGTACAGTAAGTAATTATCCAGGCGGAAGGGATTCAATGTTATGGCCATTGCAACATTAGCGCGGGCCCTTTCGGGCTGGTAATTATTGAGCAGGAATTTTTTTCCGCATAAGGCATAGTAGGCGCCTTCTTTTATTTTCGATGAATAGTGCTTCTCGCTGATGCGGTATAATTCCGCCCCCTCTGATTCAGTTATGCTTATTTTTTTTAAGGTTGCATATTTTATGGAACGGAATTGACGTTTATGCCATTTCCCATCGATACTTACTGATCCCGGGCTTAGCCTCACTTTGATCAACGGCTGCGATAGGTTACATGCCTTTTGGTTGTTGAGGATGTTCACCCATAAAAAATGGTCTTCATAAGTATAAGCATGTTCGTTGTAGCCGCCATTATTTATAATTACCTCTTTTTTATAAAGTACGCTCGAATGAATAAACGGGCATATGTTATATTTTAGCTGTTGTATCTCTTCATTAAGGTGCCCTTCGGGGTGATGGGTGAAAATATGATGCCCGTCCGCATCCGCATAATCCACAGCAGAACCAATTATACTGTACTCTGGATAAGCGGTTATAAATTCATATTGTATTTTCAGCCTGTTGGGATAACATACGTCATCAGCATCAAACCTCGCTACATAGGGGGCCCTGGCATATGATAGTCCCAGGTTTAACGCCCGGGCAACCCCTCTATTATCCTGGTTAATAAGCACTATACGCGCGTCGCCGAAAGAATGGATGATATTTACGGTATCGTCTGTCGAGCCGTCATTTACTATTAAGAGCTCGAAATCAGTAAACGACTGCCCTAATACTGAAGAAATAGCCTCCCTTATATATTTACCGGCATTGTATGCCGGCATTAATACTGTAACCTTTGGATTATTCATGTCCATAATTCGCGGGTTTTAAAGATGTCTCCTTTATATTGAGCAACAACAACAATTCGAAAAACACAATTACCGATAGCTGCTCAAACCAGTAATCAATAAAAAAAATAGCCAATACAAGTAATAAAAGCGGCGCGCCATAGGTGAGCATTTTATAATGCCTTGCGAAAAACCCCAGGTAAAAAACCAAAAATGCCAGTAAGCCCAATAAACCATATTCTGCAAGTAATTGGTCGTAAACCGAAAACGGGCTATTTATTAATGAATGTAAACCGCTGCGCCTGCTAAAGAAATTGAGGTAGATGTCAAGATGGTTTGAAAGAAAATCCTTGCTGATATAGATGAATTTTGCTGGGTATCCGCCTGCAAAGCTAAGCCCCGTGGCCTTAAAGGCCAATTTTGATGAGAAATTACCTATGCCATCGCCCGCTAATATTTTGGAAGGCACATGTCGAAAAAAACTAAAGGTTTGCAATATTCCAGCTACTTTGCCTGGGAAACCTGGCTTATACGCGGCTTGCGGCCCCGAAATTGGAAGATTGCCTTTATGTGTATCAATAAACGTGAGCAGTTGTTTCTGTTCAACTGTGGTGTCTGTCAGTGTTAAATAGGGTGGTTCATTTATATTGGGGCCAGTAATAAGTATGCGGCCATGGTAGTTTGGTAAAACAGGCGCTGCCGGAGCAGGCGGCCTGGCAGTTTGTTTTTTATTCGATATTGCGCTGATGCTGTCGATATAAGCCTGGGCGGCCTTTCGTTTTATTTCTTCCGGGCTGGTAACAATAGCCGGAGCCGCGATGACAGCAGTGCCTGCCAGGGTCTCCGTCTTTGGCGTATGAAAAATATTTTCGACGCCATCGAAAACGTATTTGTTATTTTGCGGCGAAATTTTAGCCATAAAAACAACCAAAAACATCAGGCAAACAACTATAAGGCTTTTTTGATCACGGGTGCTTTTAAAAACGAATAGCAGCAACAGAATGCCGCTTAACACCAGGTTTGTAAAATTGCTGCCGGTGAGCAACAACACAATCATGCAGACGAATACCATTATTGGTTTCTTCCTGTCGAGAAAATAGATTACGCCAAAGGCATTTAAAACCGCGTTTGTTGTTGAAGTATCGAAAGTGAGCCCCCTGATATAATCGCCGGTACCAATAAAATATTTCTGGTTCTCGCCCTGGTAAGTGTAGGGGTTAAATGCCCCTGTTTCCCATATGATATGTGCAATATTGAAAAAAGACAGAATGGCGTTGGCCACAAAAAATATCAGTACGGTATTTTGAATAATTTCAACAGAATTATTTTCAACTGACAGTTTAACCTGGTGAATGGCTAAAAGACACAGTCCCCAAAATACTATGCCAGTTAAAAAAACCAACAGGTAATTTGGGGTGCTGTAGCCCCTGTTGATGATGAGGGTAACAAACGCGATTATTATGATGAATAAGTAAAAAAGCGGCAGCCTTGAATTTTTAAAACTAAACCCAAACCTAAAATTAAACCGCAGCAAATAAATTATAATAATAGCAGGGACTTTTACTGCCAGCTTTACATTTAAAAAGAGCATTAAAAATAGCAGGAGTTTCCAGTCTATGGCGTTTATTATCCTTTTAAAGCTAAAATCAGCAATGCTGTAAGTCATTTTTTCTACCAGGTAAAAGGCCTCCTAAAACCAATATTTTAATAATTGGCCCCGATAAACGTTACGACTTAAAAATTGAATTGGTTGCCTGTAGTAATGTAGAAAGGACAGTTTTGTTAATTAAAAAGTTGTTTTATAACTGCACTGCCTGCTGGTTTAAACTGCTTTGTTATAAAAAGAAAGGCAACATAAAAAGTGATAGATAAGGGAAGTACCACCCAATTGCCAGGGAAAAGCGTTTTTGAAATAAACCCGCTTAACAATGCACACAAAGTGCAGAAAAGTAACGGCTGCCAAACACTTTCAAGCTGCCTGATCTCGTTCTTTTTTAAATAGTAAATAGTTTGCGTAAGGCAGGCGGCTAAAAAAGCAAATGCAGCGCCTTCATTTTTAAAGAATGGGATCAGAACAATATCGCCCACAACATTTACTAAAAATGTGATAATGAACGAGGTTAGGATCATTTTTAATCGTCCTTGCGCAAAATAGATCGTCCACAAAAAATTATTTAAATAAAGCAGTGGCATGCATAATGACAAAATGAATATGGTTCTTACGTTTATCAAGCCATATTTACCCGCAGTTAAAGTATCTATAACCGGGGTCCAGCATATATTTAGCAGTAGGCCGATAAACGCTGCTACTATCATCTCTATCCTTACTAAAAGCTTTAATTCAGCTATCTGGATATTACCCTGCTGAAACATCTTTGTAAAACGGGGAATAAGTAAAGGAGCTACGGCCAGCAACGGAAGGGTTGATATTTCAAATATCTTATAGGCAAAACTATACTCGGCAAGTTTAATTGCGGATACCATAAAACCAATAAATATCCAATCGAAACGCGCTAATGCCGAAGTGATCAATACGACCCCTGTTTGCGGTAAGGATTCGCGCAGCAATTGAAAATAATTTACCCTGTTCCATTTTAGCCTTAGCGAAGTTTTCGTCGAGAACTTAAATAAAAATATGCACGACAGTAACTCGGTAATATCGCCGGCTATAAAAATTAAAACAATGTTTTGAATGTTTAAGGTATGTAATAAGGCTATGATGATAAGCCCGAAACAACGGATAAGGTTTGATATTACCGACATATAAGCCAATAATCGGAACCGTTCCAATCCATTTGCTACTTGTTTAAATGGAGTCGAAAAAAATAACATCAACTTGCCAATGCCAATAAATAACAATAAGCTGTAAACATTATTGGTATTAGGAAACCATAAATGGCCTGAAAACAACAGGCCATAAAAAACTATTCCTGCAAATAGCACATGGAATATATATAGGGAAAGTATTGACAGGATATCGCCACCTGCCGCTATCTTTTTTATAACCATCTGGTCAATCCCAAACGATAATATGTTAAAAGCAGCCATCAAAACGGCTAAGGCGAGGTTTATTTGCCCAAATGTGGTTTTATCGAGGCCGGTTGACAATATATAAAATATGCCAAACCCCAATATTTGATTTATAATAAGCTGGATAGCATTTACCGATAGGTTTTGGATCAGTCTTTTTTTCATAGCTTACCACTACCCATTGGTTTTGCCATTAGTATGGTGGGATAAATGTGTATTCCGATGTTAAAAATAATCAATATTCTACAACAAAGTTATCTTTAACCGCCTGTTTTTTTGAGGGCATATTTTCCATCTGGCTTAAATAATGATATTTCCGCCTCGTGTTTTTTACCGAAGTTTTTGCAATATGCCAGCCTTCGCGGCCATCTAAAAACCCAAGGTAAACAATATAATTTTTAATAAAGCCAAATAATGGCGATATATAAAGCTTAATGGCGTTTGTTTTTTTGCCAGCTTTGAAATACTTTTTAGCGCTAAGTTTTGCATAGTAGCTGCCTTTACTGTCATATTCGTTAATATCCTTTACCGAATAATGGTGCAGGCGGCCTTTTATTTTTTTCACCTGTACATTGTTCGGGAGCAGCAGGGTTTCATGTACCAATGTCTCCGACCATTTTACTGCCTCCCGATTAAACATCCGGATATGATGGTCCCTGCCCCAACTGCCAAATCGTATGGGTTTTTTTCCAAAATAAGACCTGAACTTAATATCATAAACAGTGCCCGCGTCATTAAATTTCAATTTGTGAATGGAGCTTATCAATTCATCGTCAGGCACTTCATCTGCATCAATGCTTAATATCCAGTTATATTTGGCTGCTTCAATCCCTTTATTTTTATTTGCCCCATACCCTGCCCATGGCATTTTATATATCCGGCACCCATAGTTACCAGCAATTTCAAGCGTTTCGTCTGTACTGTCGTTGTCTATTATAACAATATCGTCAGTTATCTGCCTTGCTTTTTCAATACAACTGGCTATAATATCAGCCTCATTTTTAGTTATTATGACGATAGAAACCGGTACCATTTATTGCGAATTTATGGGCCTAAAGTGGCCCCGTTTGTTTGTAATACCGTTAATTTTGTCTGAATGGTTGCCTTGCTAAATAAATTATTGTATAGTCCATAGACCATAGCTTATAGTCCATAGTTAAGGGTTATTACTAATTGTTATGGTCTATCAATAAATTAACATGCTGATTATCAGCCGAAAATAATAAATTAGTATGTTTTTTAAAACAGATAAGCAACCTTTGTGCGGAAAATGACGTGATAGTCATTGATAAGCAGTAATTACATAGCTAACAGGATTATATAAGCCAAATGGGTGAAGAAGATTTACACCAACTGATAAGGGGCTGTATTAAACAAGATAGAAAGTGTCAGAAAATGTTGTATAAAGCATTTTATGGATTTTCTATGGGTATATGTCTGCGGTATGCGGGCAACAGGGACGAGGCTGCGGAGGTGATGAACCAGGGTTTTTTTAAAGTTTTTACCCATATAGAAAGTTATGATATTACCAGGCCATTTAAAGCATGGCTCGGGAAGATCATGATGAATGTGTCTATAGATTTTTACAGGGCAAACTTAAAAATGGCTTATACTGAAGATCTGGAGAAGGCCGAACATGTGAGCGATGGCGACGTGGTTGATAAAAACCTGCACTATAACGACCTTTTAGCAATGGTTCAAAAGCTGCCCCAGGCTTACCGGACCGTGTTTAACCTTTTTGCAATTGACGGCTACTCGCACGAGGAGATTGCCACGATGCTGAACATTAACGTAGGCACCTCGAAGTCAAATTTGCATAAAGCCAGGCAAAAGCTAAAATTGATGATATTAAAAGCAGATTCGTCTGCTAACAATGCTAATTACAATAACGGCATGAATTATAATACCTCCATAGTGGCTATTAACGCTACTAATATAAATGGAGTATTTTTTAATAAAGGTATTTGGGAATGAACAACGAAAATGACAATGGTTTAGATGATCTTTTCAAAAAGAAACTGGAAGACCCTGTAGGTCAAATCGGTTATGATGAAGAAGATTGGGATGCCCTTGAGCAAATGCTCGATAAGCGTACAAAACGCAAGGGGCTTATTTTTTGGCTGCCTATTATAAGCAGTGCTGCTGCTGTATTGCTATTGGTTTTGGGATGGTGGAATTTCAGGACGAAAACAGATCAGCAGCATCAGCAAATCAGATTACAGGCAGTTAATCATCATCAAAAATCAAATACCGACACAATTGGTGGTCTGGGAAGGCAGGCCTTGACTCAAAATCCGGCGCAAACACCAACTCAAAAAAATCCCGCTAATTATGCTGTTACCCCTAATGTTAATAAGGGCAGCAAAATCAGCAATTCATTACTGGTTGCCGGTGGCGCCAGCCATGCAACTACAAGCGTAACCGAAACCGGGCAAAAAGATACTACCATCAATAGGGCTGATGAGCCGCTTTTGGCTGCAAATTTTACCACTGTTTTTACACCGGAACAAATAACAGCACAACAGGTAAGCCCTGTTGACTTGCAGAAGAAATATCCTGCCGTTTTAAATGCTGTCACACACATAACTAAAAATCCGGCGGCATTCAGGCCGGTATATGCATTGAGCGTTTTAGCCGCTCCTGATGTAAACGGTGTAGGCTCGTTTCAGCAGGGTAAAGTTGGCACTAATGCAGGATTGCTGTTTACAGCCGGGGTATCTAAGAAATTTACCATTAGTACCGGCGTTTTATATTCAGATAAACCCTATTTAACTCCATTTGAAAATTACCATACGTCTTATCAATTTCAACAAAATCCTATAAATGTTTCTGCGACTTGCCGTATGTTGGATATCCCTTTAAATATAGGCTATCAGATATATAACAAACATCAAAACAAACTGTCAATAGGTACCGGTTTATCCTCATATATAATGTTGCAGCAGGATTTTAAATTTAATTACGCCGATCCGTACGCAAAAGGCCCGTCTGATTTTAACGTGCCTAACAGCAGCGGGTATTTTTTTGGCATACTTAATCTTAATGCTACTTACGAGCGTCAAATTAACTCAAAGGTTGGCATAACATTGCAGCCGTATTTAAAACTGCCTTTAACAAATATAGGATATAGCGAGGTGAGGCTGCAAACTACCGGTGTTGCTGTGGGCTTAAGCTGGAATTTGAATTCATTGTCAAAACATTAGAAATATGGCGTAAGCATTACTATTTTTTTTTCTCGTATTGATGAGTAGACAATCGGCTATCGATTATTTCAATTTAATGTGTAAATTGTAGCGTAGTAATCAAATGCTCACCACTAAAAATCACAATCATGCCTAACCACCTTTCAATTCTTGGTATTATTCATACTGCAATCAGCATTATTGCAATACTCGTTGCGTTTTTTGCCTTGTTTAACGATGGCAAGATCGATCCCGCAAACGGGCGCGGGAAGCTGTACACCTGGTTAACCGCTATTACCTGTATTACCGGCCTTCCGATTATGAGGTTCGGGCATCCAACACCCGGACACTATCTTGCTGTAATTATTTTGATATTGTTGACCATTGGAATTTATGCCAGGCGCATATTTGGGAAAGCCGGCGCCTACGTACAGCTTATCGTAATGTCAACAACGCTCTTTCTTTCATGTATCCCGGCCGTGGTTGAATCATTAACAAGGCTGCCTATGGAGCATCCTTTGGCAAGCGGCCCAAATGATCCACTTGTGCAAAGAGTACAGTTGATACTGGTGATCGTTTTTATAATTGGTGTAATTTACCAGGTTATAAAGCTCAGGAAGTTGAAGAAATCAGTATAAAGATAAGCCCTAAAGCAAGCGCCCTATTTATACAATCGATTAACAAAGCATTACATTCACGTCTCTGATAGTTAGCCGTCCATCGCACCCGACCAATATCAACGACATTTATCAGATGCTTACCTGGCAGTTGTGTTATTTTGCCACCTGTCCGGAAATAGCTAATATTAAAAAAAAGGTATATTTACCTGTAAAAAACAGCTTTTTTTTTAAATTTCATAGCATAAGTGTAGCAATTGTCGCTTCCAGGCCGTTATGTAGTTAATATGGTTATATTTTATTATTTACATCATGAAAACGTATAAAAAATTTTCAAAAAAATTATTGGTTGGGATATGTGCCGGTTGTTTAATATCCTTTTTGCTGACCTCTTGCCTTAAAACAGATAACTCCACCTACAATCCCCCTACTGCTTTATTGTCATTTATCCAGGCCTCACCGGATGAATCCCCGTTAGATTTTTATCTTAACAGCAACAAAGTTAATCTCGGATCTCTTTATTTTGGAGATAACATTGATTATGTCAGTGCGTTTGCAGGTGCAAGAACGGCTTATTTTTACAACTCTGGAACAACAACTCCAATCCTTTCAACGCCAATTACTTTGAATCAGGGTACCGCGTACTCCCTGTTTCTTACCGGTAAATCAACAAGCCCCGGAGTGTTATTACTAACAGATACGCTTAATAAGCCTTCAACCAGTAATGCAAGTGTTCGTTTTGTCGATCTAAGTCCCGATGCACCTGCTGTTGACCTTGCGGTACAGGGCGGAGCCGTACTGGCTCCTAACAAATCCTATAAGGGCTATTCTTCATTTGTGCCTCTCCCAGCCCAATCTAACTACACCTTTGTGGTGCGCCAGGCTGGTACCAGTACCGTATTAGCAACCTTGTCCAATGTCCCAATGGTTAGTGGCACCGTATATACTATCTGGTTTGGTGGCCTGGTTGCATCAACTAATAATAATGATAAATTAAGCGCGAACATCATTACCAATGCTTATTATATAAATTGATAAACATTAAAAATTGCTGAGAAGCCCAATTTGCCTGCCGCAGATTGGGCTTTTTTACGATGATTATCGGTAGGGCGACTTTTTAAATGGGTTTAACATTATATTTGTTTTGTTTACGGAGGCTTTCGGTAAGGCTTTGTGTCTCTTGCAACCTATTGATGAAACCTGTGCCTGGATACTTTTACGATATGATAACTGAATAAGAACCTAATGAATATTTTAAAGACCATACTCCGAAGCCTTATACCAAATTTTAAAGTTGCCTATTTTGAATTTAAGATCCGGGGCGCTTCTATTCCGTTCAAAACTAAGTTAAGCGATTTTCTTTCCGTACTGCGTAATACTGGTTTCTACCTTTTTTTTGCCATTGTCGCCCTTGTTGTTTTCCTTGTCATCTCGCCGGGGCGCGATGCTTTATTGCTGGTTATCGAAGACGTTCATTACAACAACCCGGCAAGCCTTATCTCATTATTGACCGGCATATTTACCTGGAGTATTATTTCGGAGTTTGGCGTACGTTATTCTATTTATGTAACCGATAATTCGGGTAAAAGCCTAAGTTCAGAACGAGTAGAATGGCGAAAGTTTTCTCAGCATGTTGTAGCCGGAATTTGCCTATTACTGCCCTCTGTCCTAATCATTTTAAGTTTAATCGTTATTGAGGTTACTGATTACAGCATACGGACACAACATATGTGGCGGGCGCTTGCAATTACCCTATTTTTAGTTTACTGGCTTTTAAGCATCCTTACCAATCTATATTTTCGATCATATAAAGAGTTTAAGGGTCAAAAAAAATCAAAAAAATGGTTCTTTAGTCCTGATAATCTAAGCATAGGTGAATCGTACTGGACAAATAAAATATATGGTATTTACAACGACTACGTTTTTATTCTTCCAAAGCCAGGGAATTATTTAGGTGACGAGCAAAAGAAACTAAAGTCATTTACCGATTACTTTGAGAACGCCCCCACGCCTGAAAGAGACAAATTTCCTCAAAATCAAAACATTGTTATACCTGGTGTTAGCGTACCTGCTGAATTTGAATTTAAAAAGTTTGAAAGCGGCGGGCAGGATAACGGTGAGTCATTCCGATGGATATATCTTATTCCTTTAAGTTTTTATAAGGTTTTGCACAAACAGGTGTTATGGATATTCTTTGTTGCCCTGGCGGTATTACTAATCATCAGTTTTTTGCCTGCCGATGACGGGATATTAGAAATAATTGGCGCCCCAGGTCTGTTATGCGGATCCTTTGCCTGCTGGATAGGTATTTATACAGGTGTGTTGTATGTTGATTATGCACTCCTGCGCCGCTCATGGTTCTCATTACGTTTCTTTTTCCTCATTTTACTGCTTGCTTCATCCTACTTTAATAACGATCACCCGGTAAGAGTTTACGAATCAAAAAAGAACATTACAAGGGTTAATTTTAAAACACATTTTAAAAACTGGTTTAAAAACTATAAAAGAGAAGTCGACAGTCTTGATACCGGAAAGAAAATCGATAAATATCCAGTCGTCTTTATTTGTGCTGAAGGTGGCGCATTGCGTACCGGGGCGTACACCGCCATTTTCCTGGATAATTTACAACATGATCTTGCCGGCAAAAATATTGATTTTAAGAAATCGGTGTATGCTATGTCGGGCGTATCAGGCGGCAGCCTTGGCCTGGCCTACTTTAATGCAGCCAACTACATCAATAAACCCTCGGATTTCACGAAGGACCCCCAATTAACGCCTGCGGAACGTTTCTTTCAAAATGATTGCCTCAGCCCAATTATTGGTAAAATGTGTTATGGCGATTTGCTTAACCTGCTGATACCATTTCATATTCACCAATTTGACAGGGCCATAGCTTTAGAAAACTCGTGGGAGTATGCCTATGAAAAAATATTAAAGCCCAATGCCAGCAATACCTTTTCCAATGGCTTCTTAAATGGTTATCAAAACAAAAATAAAAGCCCTTTGCCCTTATTTCTTATCAACACAACCGAAGTGGAAACGGGTAATCAATGTTGGGTAACTAATGTTGTTCCTGGTAATATTATTTTCAGTAAACAACGCGACCTGCTTCTCCATAAAATAAATAACAGTGTGAGGTATAGTACAGCTGTTAACCTTAGCAGTCGTTTTCCGCTATTATCGCCGGGAGGAATGCTCAGGGACACTGATAAGGGGAAGCCCCGTAAACTTCATTATGTGGATGGTGGCTATTATGAGAATACAGGTGCTGGCAGTATGTACGAATTGCTTACCCAAATAAGGCGCGACTCGCTGAGCAAGTATATTTATCCTATTGTTATTTACCTCAGGTTTAGTAACGACCCGGCCAACCAAACCAAAAATATTAATTTCGGAAACGAGATCACCGAGATAATTTCGGGTATTTACGATACACGTGACGGCCGCACCTATATGGCCGTGAAGCAGTTGAACCAGCTGGCAACCTACTTTGATCACGGCAAAGACTCAACCGGTACTTATATTGATGAACCTTTAAGCGAAGACCAGCGCCAGGTACCTATGAACTGGGTACTTTCGAGCCAAAGTATAGACAATATTAAAAAGGATGTAGCGAGCAAATTAAATTACGAAAAAGGGATATTGCCAATGATAACCAATTGCAAATATCCCTTTCCACTTATAAAGCCTAATAGACCATAGTCGATGGACCATAGTCCATAGTAAATATTAAATAAACCATGATCCATGATCCATGGTCTATGAACTATTAACAAACCCCTACTCGTGCAAAACCAATATGGCTTTTACTGATTTGTTAATTACCCGGTTTACCGTACTTTTATTAAACAGGCGATAAACAACATTATGGTGATGTTTTACGAGGCAAAGGATATCGGTGTGGTGGCTCTCGATAAAATCCATTATCCCGGTTAGTGGGTTGCTTTTATTGATATAATTAAACTCAAGTTCCGAGTGTTTTATCAATTCTTGCAACCTGCTTTCGCCGGTTTCAAGGTGTTTTATTTCTGATTTTTCGCCAACATATAGTACCTGCATTTTTTCAGACCCAAAAGCCAAAACCATTTCATTAAGCGCATTTACGTCATCGGCCGACAACCTTGTTTCGTAGTCGGTGGCGAGGGTAATTACCGGCGTTTTTGAAAACTTGCTTTCCAATGGTATAATAAGCGTTGGTATTTTTATGATCGACACCAGCGTACTGGCGTTACTGCCCACAATGCCCGAAATGCCTGTCGATCCGGTAACGCCCATAACCAGCAACTCAACATGATGCTCATCAATATATTTGCTGATCACAGTTTTTACCAGGCCAACTTCGCACAATGTGCTCACCTCGATGCCCTTATATTCATCTTTACTGGTATAGGTGCTCACCCATTCTTTTAGGGCCTGCCTTTTATTGTTATAATAATCTTTTATAAAAAAAGCATTGTACATGTTATTGTCAACACCTTCGGTAGGCAATATGGCGTGTATCGCGCATATTTCCATGTCAAGCGTTTTAGCAAGCGCCATTGCATATTCCATCGCATTTGAGGCGCTGTTTGAAAAATCAGTAGCAACAAGTATTTGTTTCATTTTTTCGAGGTTTAAAATTAACTAATGTTACGCTAAATTAATTATGCTTAAATAAATAAATGGAAGAGCATAAAGAATAAAAACGCTAAAGTAATTGCTACAGGCAGGGTTAATATCCAAGCCAGGCCAATATTTTTCAAGGTTGCAGTATTTAAGTTGCTGGTGCCCCCCGATGCCGCCATAGACCCTGCGATACCGCTCGAAAGTACATGTGTGGTACTTACCGGCAGGCCCGATGCAGAAGCGATGCCAATAGTAGCGGCTGCCACAATTTCTGCAGACGCGCCCTGGGCATAATTCAAGTGCTCGTTACCTATTTTTTCACCTATGGTCACAACAATACGTTTCCATCCCACCATGGTACCAATACCTAATGAAATAGATATAAGCGCGATCACATAAACTGGCGCAAAATCAGTTAAACTTGTTAAATCTTTTGAAGCGGATTTTAGTACAGCCTGGTCGGGTGCTGCAATTACGATTGCCTTACTGCCTGTAACCGCTGTAATATCTTTCGAAACGCTTTTTATTGCCTGACGGAATTTGTAGGTTTTAAGTGTATCTTTTTTATCCGCCAGCAACACCTTGGTTTTTTCAATTGCCGAATCAGTTTTGGCAATCAAACCTTTGCCGACAGCGTCCGACGTTGTCGCGCGTTGCATCACCAATTCCGTTTTATTTAATGACGAAAGGATGGTTGCATCAGATATGGAATGGTTAACAGCAAATTTCGCTGGTAAAAATGCAATAAGGATCAACATTAACAACCCAACACCTTTCTGACCATCGTTACTGCCATGAAAAAAGCTTACCAATGTACAGGTAGTGATCAACAACAAACGTATTAAAATTGGCGGGGTGTCGTTTTCGCCCTTCGGGATATGCAATAACGCTTTTGATTTTAAAACATGTATAATGAACCACATCAGCGCTGCTGCAAGGCCAAAACCGATAAGCGGGGAAATAATCAGCGATAAACCGATTTATTTTGCCTTGTCCCAGTTTACGCCAACACCGTGATATAACCAGGTAAAACCAAGACTTGCACCAATCATAGCGCCAATCAGCGTGTGCGAACTGGAGCAAGGGATACCAAGATACCAGGTACCCAAATTCCATGTGATTGATGCCAGCAGCACCGCCAGCACCACGCAGGCACCAACACTAATCGGGTGCGTCATTAAATCATCTAATGGCAGCAGCTTTAATATGCCCATAGCAACAGCCACGCCGCCCAAAAACACGCCCAAAAAGTTGAATGTACCCGACCAGGGTATTGCATATACAGGCTTTAGTGCTTTGGTATAAATAACAGTGGCAACAGCATTGGCAGTATCGTGAAAGCCATTCACAAACTCAAAGCCGACAACTGCTAATAAACATATAAAAAAAACGATCAGGATAGAACCGCTTAAATTAACTTCGCCCAAAAAGGGGAGCGTGATTGCATTGATTAAGAGATGCATAATTTTTCAGCTTGGGTTGTTTTAATAATAGTTTGATTGGGAACAATTGATTATTAATCAAAGAAATACATTAGCCGTGTATTTGCCGAAAATTTAATGTTAACATATTGTTATGTTATGCTGCAATTTGTGTTAGGGATATTGTTTGCGTTAAATTTTCGAGTAAAACTTACTTAATCCTTAAAAAGAGGTCTTTTTTTGATAAACCGCAATTGTCATCTGTATTGCCAGGTATAGATATAAAGGGGGCAACGCGTGACATTTTTGGCCCCGCTGCTTTTATGGCAACGATAAGATGGTTTAAAAAAACATTATTTTAATGATTAGCGGAATAATAAGTACCCCGAGCGTAATCAACGAATATTTTCTATATAATTTCTTGCTTCCGGGCTTATATTTTATCATTAGATGTTCATAACGCGCGTTATTGAATATAAGCAGTTAGTTTAAAAGCACGAAAGGTATAAATAGGGTAATTACAATGGATATAAAATCGTTTATCAGCCTGGCGTTAAAAATAGTTACCGGAAAAACAAGTGGAGATCGCGATTAATTAGGGTTTTCATCCAGTAAAAAAAGGTGAAAAGATTAATTCCCTGCAACAGGCTAATTGGAATAAAGGTATAAAGCTGCCAACTACGCGACTCTATTTTTTTGCTTTTTCGGTTACTATCGCATCAACCCCAATTTTATAATACAACCTAAGTATATTATTTTTCTTCTTTTTTCTCTATTTCCTTTTTAATTTCTTCTTTTATCTCCTCATCAACTGCTTCAATAGCATCCTCAACAGAATGGCTTTGGGTGTTTGATTTGGCTTTTTGTGTCAGTTCAACAAGTGTGCGGTAATGTTCATAAAGTGTTTTCAATTCTTCCTCGCTTAGGTCCTGGATATTTAAAAGCCGGTTACTGGCGTAATTACTGGCGGCAATCAACTCGTTCAATTTTAATTGAACTGCAATTGACTCCTTGTTTTGTGATTTCTGGATCAAAAAAACCATCAAAAAAGTAATAATAGACGTACCCGTATTCACAATCAAAAGCCATGTATTTGAATAATGAAAAATGGGGCCGCTTACTCCCCATATTAATATTAAGCCAATTGCAATCATAAAAACGGGGGTACTGCCACTGTAAGTGGTTATTGTATTACTTATTTTTTCAAATCCCGATATATTTTCATTAGCTTGAGTGCTCATTTATAGTTTTTGTTTTTATTATAAGCCTATAGCGTAAAAATTGTTTGAATAGTGAAACGAATGAATGCACAACAGCAAAATCAATCCTTATTTCCGGCCCTAACAACACAGCGTTTGCTTTTAAGAAAGCTGGAGATAAATGACGCCCCCGAAATATTTAGCCTGCGTTCGGACAGCCGCGTAAACGAATATTTAGACAGACCGGAGACGACCTCCTTAACGGAAGCAAAAGCGTTCATCGAGATGATAACCGCCGGGGTAGATCAAAATAAAAATTTTTATTGGGCCATTTCCCTCAAAGCAGACCATAAGTTAATAGGTACAATTTGCCTTTGGAATATTGACATAGAGAACGCTACGATTGAGGTAGGTTATGAATTGCTGCCCGCGCACCAGGGTAAGGGATTAATGCATGAGGCACTACTGAAAGTTATTGACTACGTGTTTAAAACATTGGCGTTTAAAACAATTGTAGCTTACACAAATGCTGCTAATAAAAAATCGATAAAGCTTTTAGAAAGAAATGGGTTTATTGCTAATGGTATAAAAGAAGCAGGTGGTGAAATGATTTACGCGTTAAAATCGCCATCCTTATAATATTACAACTTTGCTTACATAAAAAATGCCCGGAACTTTAAAAACTCCGGGCACTCAAAATTATATTGTAGTTTATTTGGTTAAAACAGCATCGATACCGATGGCTACGCCATTGGAACCTAACATATCAAAAGCAACAACTTTGGCTTTGTTTCCCTGGCTATCAGTAAATGTAAGGTGTTTATCAGTTACAGATAATGTAAGCGTTTTACCATCAAGTGTGGTTAGCGTTGGTGTACCGCTTCCAAGTAGCTTAATCAGGGCAGCTTTATCATACGTTCCGCTAATTATATGCCCTTTAAAAATAGCAGCAAGTTTTGCTGGATCGGCCATTAAGCTATCCAGTTTGCCCGAAGGCAGATTGCCAAAAGCTACATTGCTTGGCGCCAGGATAGTAAAAGGGCCTGCGCCTTGCACTGCTGACCTGAGACCGGCTGCCCTTATTACAACCGCCGAAACATTATAATCGGTATTGGCAGATAAGGTAGCAATTACGTCACCGGTTGGCGCTGCGGGTGCGGTCGTCGCCGGTGCTTGCGCAAATAAGTTATTTGATAAAAGGCTTATAGCTAATACGGCTATTACGGAAAGAATTATTTTTTTCATCAGTGGGTAGTAATTAAAGATTATTAATTTGTTTGTTATTTGTGAGTAACGATTTTTTTGCCTGTTGTATTTTGTTTCGAAAATAAAAGTTTAAAATTTTAATAACCATGGAATAGCCAAAATGGTGCCAAAGCAATAAAATTGTTACAATTGGGGATTATTTTGAAGGTAATAAATATCTAAATAAAAGGGTTTAATAGCTTCTAACTTACGACTAAAGACTTCAGACTTACATTACTGCCCCTGTGCCAGCGTGTAGCCAATCTTGCCCCCAAATTTCATCAAAAACTCCACTGAACATACTTTCACATCTTCCGAAAAATCAGCAGCAATATGCAGCAGCTCTTTTTGGGTAATCGTTTTTCCTGGCTTCTTTTCAAAACGCACACGGTATTCATTTACCAGTTCTGTATATATTGAACCTGTTGGCCAAACCTGTGTGCCACGGTTAGAGATCATTACCAAATCGAAATTATCGGTTAGTCGTTTCTTTGCCAGTTCGGCAAGTTCCGCAGGTTGCAGGTCACCGGCTTCCACAAACACGTCAACGCCTACCATTTCTTCTTTAATGCCCCTGGTAACGGTAAGTTTATTTTTTTTAAGATGATGGTGAAGCCCTGTTTTAATTTCAACGTTACTTTTGCCGGTAACTCCGCCATCAGACGGCACTTGTCCCAAATTAGCTATAATGGCATCGGCAAAACCGATAGTAGTGGCTGCTGGTATTGATTTATTTCCAAAATCGCCCGTATGGATGCCTCTTTCTAAAGTATAGAGCAGCGCGTTCTCAATAGTAGCGGCATTTTCCGTAAAGCCCATATAGCGCAGCATCAAAATACCGGAAAGCAATAATGCAGTTGGGTTGGCAATTCCTTTACCCATTATATCGGGTGCAGTGCCATGCACCGCTTCGAAAATGGATATGTTATCGCCAATATTGGCCGATGGCGCAAAACCAAGCCCGCCAACCAAACCGGCGCAAAGGTCAGATACAATATCGCCCTGTAGATTAGTTAAAACTATCGCCTGGAACTTTTGGGGCTGGGTAACCAGTTTCATACACAGGTCATCGACAATAATATCCGAAGATTGAATATCCGGGTATTCCTTCGCAATTTCCTGGAAAGTCTCCAGGAAAAGGCCATCGGTTAGCTTCATAATATTAGCCTTGTGCCCGCAGGCCAATTTGGTGTACCCCTTACGCCGCGCCATTTCAAAAGCATACCGTATCACCTGCGCCGAACCGGGACGCGTGATGATCCTGCGGCCAACTGCGACATCATAAGTTAACATATGCTCTATACCGCCATAAGTATCTTCAATATTTTCGCGTATAATGGTAAGGTTTATAGGTATCCCAGCCTTCGAAAAAACAGTTTCGACGCCATTCAGCGTCCTGAAATCGCGTTGGTTGGCATAGGTATTCCAAACTTTGCGGGCTGTGACATTTATACTTTTTACGCCCTTGCCTTTAGGGGTTTCCATCGGGCCTTTAAACAATATGCCCAATTCTTCAATTGTTTGTTTGGCTGCAACCGTCATCCCGGTAGAATGGCCGGCATCAAAATAGGATTTTCCCATTTCGACATATTCATATTCAAGCTGAACATCATTTGCTGCAAATATTTTGAGTACCGCCTCCATTATTTCGGGGCCTATACCATCACCTTGCGCTACGGCTATTTTAGTTTTCATTATTAAAAGTATTATTGATAAATGCGGCGCAAATATAGGCGTTTTAGCTGTTTTTAACGGGTCGTGGCAAGATTGCAGTTCAATTTGTTACACCATCGGGCAAATAAAATTGACATTATAGCCCTATAACCTTGATCTGTTTTGTTTAAATTTGCAGCCTTAAATGGACGGATTAATAAGAACACTTTTTAAAACTTTTATCACCTCAATTATACTGTCAATTGCAGTTAATTGCACCTACTATTATATTGGACAAAGGGCAAAAGGATATGATACCAGTCATGTTATCCCGTTAATTATTACCGGCGGTTTTTTTATTAACGTCATCATTTTAATAATGACACTGCCATCGTTATTTTTAACCTTTCCGCACTTATGGAACAGTAAAATCGTAAGACTATTATTGTATTTTTCGGGCCCCGTAGTTTTTATAATTACGGTTTTAAACATTAGCTGGAAAGAGGGCGACAGCGAGGTGTACCTGTTAACAGGAGTGGTATTTCTAATTGTACATACTTTTTTTTATTACCGGCTCACAAAGAAACAAGCCTGACAATCAAGCCTCGTTCTACAATTATATAGGCTTTTTGAAAGATTTAGGCTAAACTTGCATTATAAATGAAAGCTTTTTACGGAGACCTCAGACTTGGAATATTAGGTGGCGGCCAGTTAGGCCGGATGCTGATACAACAAGCCATAAACTATAATGTAACAGTAAAAGTACTCGACCCTGACCGGGAAGCACCCTGTCGCAAACTTTGCGATGAGTTTGTAGTAGGGTCGTTAAGCGATTACGAAACGGTTTACAATTTTGGTAAAAAGGTGGATATGGTGACCATCGAGATCGAGAAGGTAAACGTTGACGCGCTTGAGCAACTGGAAAAAGAAGGCGTTTTGGTTTACCCCCAGCCGCGCGTGATCAGGCTGATACAGGACAAAGGCCTGCAAAAGCAATTTTTTAAAGAAAACAACATTCCTACCGCCGAATTTCAAATAATATCATCACCCGAGCAATTACGGCAAAGCCGGATCCCTTTCCCGTACATACAAAAACTGCGGCGCGATGGCTATGATGGCCGGGGCGTGTATAAAGTGATCGATGCATCATACCTGCCAAATGCCTTTACCGAACCAAGCCTGGTGGAGCGCCTGGTAGATTTTGAAAAAGAGATAGGGATAATAGTGGCACGCAATGAAAGCGGCGAGGTAAAAACATTCCCGCTTGTGGAGATGGAATTTAACCCCCAGGCCAACCTGGTTGAATTTTTGATATCACCTTCTACCCTCCCATTTGAGGTGCAACAGGATGCAGCTCAAATTGCTACAAAAATTGCAGAAGACCTGAAAATTGTAGGTTTACTGGCGGTTGAAATGTTCCTTGATAAACATGGCAAAATATTGGTTAACGAACTGGCGCCAAGGCCGCATAACAGCGGGCACCAGAGTATTGAAGGTAACGTAGTTTCGCAGTTTGAACAGCATTTAAGGGCAATATTTAACCAGCCGTTGGGCGATACCGCCTGCCTTAACAATGCCATAATGGTAAATATTTTAGGCGAGGCCGGTTACGAAGGCCCCGCCATTTATAAAGGCATTAAAAAAGTATTGAATTGCCCCGGCGTTTATGTACATTTATACGGCAAGGCCTTAACCAAACCTTTCCGCAAAATGGGGCATGTTACCATCGTGGATGCCGACAGGGAAAAAGCGATTGAAAAAGCAAGGTATGTGCAGGAGACATTGAAAGTGGTAGCGTAGTTTGGTTTATGGTTGATAGCTCATAGATCATAGTAGGAAATTGCTATATTAATGGCAAAAAGTATAAAAAAACATACTCAAAAATGAAAAAAGCCATATTGTGCTTCTTGGTTTCGTTTTTTTCCATCACGGCTTTTTGTCAGCATCCTTATAAACAAAACCTAAAGGGCGTAGCTACTATTATTTTACCGGATACACCTAAGATCACGAAAACAAAAACCGGTGTTATATATTCGGTTACTGTTGACGGAGCGTTTTATCTTAGTCAGATGTCAAGGCTGCATGAAAACGGAACCGATATGCTGACTCCTGACATTAAAGACAGTGTTTATGCCGAGGTAATCAAGACAACCTTGGAAACGGTCGGCACCATTTTTTATAAAAAACAAATCACTTCAAATGGATTGCACGCGATGGAATTCGGGTTTAAAAAACAAGGTGAGCCCTTAAAAATTTCGTATAGTTATTACCAGGTTTTTTTCTTTAATGATATTTTGATAATAAACAGATTTCGCTCCGACGACTCATTACGGACAGACGACAAGAAAATAAAAGCATTTTTTAGTACATTTAAATTATCTATTCCTGATAAAGATATTGAGCAGGGCACCTTTGCTGATGTTGCATTGAGTACCAGGACCTGGGTAATATCGATATTGGTGATGTTAGCGGGTATTTTAATTATGTATGTTGTATATATTATAAAGAAAAGGAGTTATAGCAACTAATGAGTAACCAACCAAAAGTAGGAATAATAATGGGCAGCAAGTCTGACCTGGGGGTAATGCAGGATGCTGCTGATGTTTTAAAAGAGCTGGGCGTACCTTACGAGATCACCGTAGTATCAGCCCACCGCACACCCGACCGTATGTTCAGCTATGCCCGCGCAGCAGCCGGGCGCGGCTTAAAAGTGATTATTGCAGGCGCCGGCGGTGCAGCGCATTTGCCTGGTATGGTGGCCTCATTAACACACTTACCTGTTATTGGTGTACCGGTAAAATCAAGCAACTCTATTGATGGCTGGGATTCTATCCTTTCGATACTCCAAATGCCAAATGGTATCCCGGTGGCTACTGTAGCTTTAAATGCTGCTAAAAATGCGGGGATATTAGCGGCGCAGATAATATCTACTGCTGATGATAAGATCGTTCAAAACCTGATAGCATATAAAGAAGATTTGAAGAAAAAAGTCGAGCAATCTGCTACTGAAATGGAAGGGAAATAGAGGGTGATGTTTTTTTTCCTAATCTCCAGTCTCTAATCACTAATTAAGCTCCGGGTTCTCAGGAAAATTAGCAATATGTGCATACCGTTGCCCCAGGCTGATTACAACCTCGCGCCAAAGGTTTTCTTCGGACTTAGTAAAAATTATTTCTTTATTTAATTTATCGGCAACTATCCAGCTATCTTCTTTTATCTCATCGTCAAGCTGCTTTGGTGTCCAGCCGGAATAGCCTGTAAAAAACCTTATTTCATCGGCATTGAGTTGGTAATTGGTTATCAGTTTTTTTACTGTCTCAAAATCACCGCCCCAATAAATCCCACCGCCAATTTCAATGCCGCCACCTATTTTATCAGGGCAGCAATGAATAAAATGAAGCGTATTATTAGCCACAGGTCCACCTATAAAAACAGGAAGTTCAGAATAAGACACATCAGGTAAAAGATCGCCCAGCATATATTCACCCGGCTGGTTCAAAATAAAGCCCATCGCCCCCGCCTCCGAATATTCAGTTAATAAAATAACCGACCTTTTAAAATTCGGGTCCAGCATAAAAGGTTCCGATATTAACAAACGGCCGGTAGCCGCAACAATAGAACTGAGCATAAGGGGTAAAATTTTTCGTTAATATAACAAGTTTCGTAAAAATATATTGCGTTTCCCTAATTTGAAACACATTAATACATGTACGGTTTATTTAATTTGTAAGTTTGCAGTGATGGAGCAAGAACACATAGAAAATTTAAGGGAAGATTATACAGGAGCCCCGCTATTAGAAAGCAACACCAAAGCCGATCCCATAAAACAATTCGAGCAATGGTTTAATGATGCACAGGAAGCAAATGTGCCCGAAAAAAATGCTATGATGCTGGCTACCGCCACGCATGATGGCCGTCCCTCGGCAAGGATCGTACTATTGAAAGGGGTTTATGAAACAGGTTTTGTTTTTTATACCAACTATTTAAGCCGAAAAGGGAAAGAGATCACCAAAAACCCGCTTGGGGCATTAACTTTTTTCTGGCCTGCCATGGAAAGGCAAATACGCATCGAAGGCACCATTGAAAAAGTAACTAAGGAACAATCCGAAAAATACTTTCATTCGCGCCCAAAAAACAGCCAGATAGGCGCATTAGCTTCACCGCAAAGCCAGGAAATTGCTGACCGCGATGTGCTTGAAAAAAAATGGAACGAACTGGAAACCGAATATGCGGACAAAGAAGTGCCTAAACCCTCTTTTTGGGGTGGTTATATATTAAAACCACGTTTGATTGAGTTTTGGCAAGGGCGCCCAAGCCGTTTGCATGACCGCATCCTGTATAAAAAAATCGACAATAAAAACTGGAAAAAAGTACGCCTGGCGCCATGAGTTTTGAGGATATTAAATTATTGCTTAGTGAAAAATTCGGCCCCGAAGTAATTATTGGCGAAGAAACCGGCGGCCTGCAACCTGCGCTGCTGATTGAACCATTGCGCATTGCTGAAGTTTGCCTTGAGCTGCGCAATAATCCAAAAACTTATTTTGATTTCCTTTCGAGTATTACCGGTGTTGACTATGGTATTGAGGCAATGCGCTTTGGTGTTGTTTATCATCTTGCGTCCATCCCCTATCAAACACAACTTACTTTAAAAGTAAGTGTCGAAAATAACCGCGATCTTGATAATCTGCCATCATTCCCCAGCATAACATCCGTTTACCGCACTGCCGACTGGCACGAACGCGAGGCTTATGACCTTGTGGGGATATTTTTTGATGGTCACCCCGACCTGCGCCGTATCCTGCTACCTGACGATTGGGACGGCTTCCCGTTAAGGAAGGATTATAAAACGGCGGAGTATTATAAAGGGATAAAGATTGACTTTTAGAGATCAGAGACTGGAGATTAGAGGTTAGTAAATACGCAGGCACGATATTACCCAGTCTATAATTTCCAGTCCCCTAACCCCATTTATTAACCAATCTCTAACCTCCAGTCTCTAATCACTAACCCATAACCTTTTAAAGCCGAAATTCGTATTAGTGGCAACATTGCGTAACGTTTAAACCGTGATGAAAAATTAGAATTTCGTATTTGTTTAATAATGGTTTCCCCCTAAAGCCATAATAAAAAACCAAATTTAAATTATGGATATTATAAGAAGAGACGACATTTCTTACGAAGAGTTTATCGAACAGCATTACAAACCTGGTATCCCCTTAGTTTTTAAAAGCGCCTCGAAAGTTTGGAAAGCAAACGGCCTTTTTAGTCCTGATTGGTTTAGGGAAAATTATCCCGACCGTGTTACGGAGTGCCGCGGTAAGAACTATAACATGAAAGAAATTATGGACCTGGCCGAAACCAGTACCGAAGAAAACCCGGCGCCATATCCCTTTATATTTAATATACCGGAACAATTACCCGAATTAATGCCGCTTATAAAACCGCTCGATCTTAACTATGCATCGCCAAACTGGCTTAAAAACAAGATGTTCCAGTTGGGTAAATGGGGCGGCGCTACGGAACTGTTTATCGGCGGCCCCGGCGGCAAGTTTCCTTATATGCACATAGATTACTACCACCTGAATGCATGGATCACCCAGCTATATGGCGAAAAACGGTTTACCGTTTTCCCCCGCGGACAGGAGGACATGCTTTACCCCCGTCCAGATGACCCATGGCGTTCGGAATTAAATATTTTCGAGCCTGATTACGAAAAATATCCAAAATTTAAAGATGCCACGCCAATACATTTTGTGGTTGGGCCAGGCGAAACGTTGTTTATACCGTTTGGCACCTGGCACACAGCTTATTCATTAACGCCTACAATTTCGGTAGCTTTTGATACGCTGAACAGCAAAAACCATAAAGAATTCATGAAAGACGTGTGGACATTTAAAAGCCGCCAGAGCAAGCTGAAAGCAGCAGCCATGTACAGCTACGCATGGGTAGCCACGCAAAGCAGCAAACTGAGCGAAAGCCTTGGACAGAAATCGGCCTTTTGATTTCGGATTTCGGATGTTCGTCCCGATAGCTATCGGGATCGGATTTTTTATTGCCTAATTAATATAAATATATAATATGAGCTTGCAATTTAATTATTGCAGGCTTTTTTATTTGTGAAAAATAAGGGCTAAAGCTTTGTGATCATTGTAAAATTCATAGAGATTCTTCCGGACTTTACCGAAGTTATTTTCAATGAATTATGCGCCTTTTAACTTTAGCTATCTCGTCTTTGTCGTGGAAATAACACTATATGACACCGACTTCCAAAAAAATTCGAGTTTGATGATGGAAATTCCAATAATAGAAAGCCAAGTTATATTGACCGAATGTTATTGTCAAAAACTAATAGTGCGGGATTTAAGCATTTTCCCGCTACGGATTCTCTTTTCCAATCCTTCAGTATTTCCGATTTTTATAAACTCGAATGTGACTATTATACATTGCTCTTTATAAGCATACGCTATTGTACGATTAATATATTTTAAATGATATCCCGAGGCCATTTCTGTGCATATTGCATTTATATCAACCTCGTCACTTATTAATAAATTGTTGTTTAACTCCTTTAGTGAAATCTCCTTCTTTATAAATACCGTGTTGTTCATTTCCTTTTTTTATTCAAAAATAAGTTGTTATGGGAAGTTGCTTAGTTGTGTACGGCACATTTTTTTTTTGAGTTTATTTTACTATAAACTTGTTTGCCTTCGTTATAAAGTAATTTGACGGAACAGACCGTGTGCTTTATATTTATTTTAACAATCGAGATTTTACAATTGGCATTTGGTATGAAATTTTCGTTTCAAATGAATACTTGTCATTGTTGAAGACTACTTCAACAATAGCAAAAGCTATAAATAATGTTGAGTTCACAGTTTATTACAGTAGGCTTTGTTATTTCCCATGATTTAAGTTTGAAAATAGATAAATTTGAAAACTAAAAAAATCCAGTCTCGATAAGCTATCGGGACGATATCTGAAATCAACTTGAATACTGCTTTAGAAAATTATAACCAAAAGATCGCGTCGGCGGCTATCGAAGATATGGTGCTGAACATGGGGCCGCAGCACCCTTCAACACATGGGGTTTTGCGGCTGGAACTGATTACCGACGGCGAGATAGTTAAGGAGGTTATCCCGCACATAGGTTACCTGCACCGCTGTTTTGAAAAACATGCCGAATCGTTAACCTACCAGCAAACCATCCCATTTACCGACAGGCTTGATTACCTGGCCTCGATGAATAACAGCCATGCCTTTGTAATGGGTGTTGAAAGGATGATGGGCATCGATAAAGATATACCCAAACGGGTGGAGTACATCCGTGTGCTGGTTTGCGAGTTGAACCGTATTGCATCACACCTGATAGCCATTGGCACTTATGGCATTGATATTGGCGCCTTCACCCCTTTTTTATGGTGTTTCCGCGACAGGGAGCATATTATGGGCATGCTGGAATGGGCATCGGGATCAAGAATGTTATATAATTATATTTGGGTTGGTGGCTTATTTTACGACCTCCCAGTAGGTTTTGAGGAACGCTGCTGTGAGTTTGTTGATTATTTTAAACCCAAAATGGTGGAGCTGAACCAGCTTTTAACCGATAACCAAATATTTATTGACCGTACTGCTAACGTAGGTGTTTTGCCGCTGGAGGTGGCTATTAATTACGGCTGCTCGGGGCCTATGCTGCGTGGGTCGGGACTTAAATGGGATTTGCGGCGGATAGATAATTATTCGGCTTATCCCGAACTGGAATTTGAAATACCCATAGGCAAAGGCGAAATGGGTACGGTTGGCGACTGCTGGGACAGGTACAAGGTGCGGGTGGATGAAATTGAGCAATCGCTTAAGATGATCGATCAATGCCTTAACCGCCTGCAAAATGAATTGAAACGCACCTCTGATTTTGACCCGCGTGCAAAAATGCCCCGTAAAACCATACCAAAAGCGCAGGATTATTACGTGCGCTGCGAAGGCGCCAAAGGGGAATTAGGGTTTTACTTTATGTGCGATGGAAAATCAGAAATACCAACCCGCGTAAAGGCCCGTGCACCAAGCTTTAATAATTTATCCGTATTGCCAGAAATTGCCAAAGGCGTTATGATAGCCGACCTGATTGCTATTGTTGGCTCAATTGATTTTGTGCTCGGCGAAGTTGACAGATAAGTATTGATTTAAAACAGGCAAGGCCGCGAAATTCGCGGCCCTACCCTATATATAGTCGTTTTTTTGGGTGCTTATTGGTTAACTTTTATCATGAAAACATAGTTCTGTAGTTTTTTGATCTGCTGAACACGGTTTAAAGTAGCTAAAATGTTTTTTGAGTTGGTATTTATACTTCCTTTTACAGAATCAGGAATATCTTGAATAGCTTTTAACAGGTAGCTGGATTTTACTGCAAATGCCGTACCATCAATATGCGTTTCCTTCGCATTAATAATACCAATTAAATTACCCCGGCTATCCAACAATGGCCCCCCGCTGTTACCGTAATCTACGGGCGTCGAAACCTGGTATTGTGTAGTATCACCTTTAAACCCGGTACTGGCAGTTAAAAATCCAGGGCCTAAAACCATGGCATCACGCGGATAACCAATGGTGTACACATTTTCACCTATATCAGTTTCAGCTTTTTTAAATGCATAAGGGATAGCCCCAAAGGTTTTAAATGATGGATCTTTTATTTCTAAAATAGCAATGTCAGTTTGCGGCTCAGAATAAATTACTTTCGCACGGTATGAATCGCCTGAAGCATTTTGAACAAATACTGTGTCATTACCTTCAATAACATGGTAATTAGTTACAAGATATCCATTTGAAGAAATAGCAAAACCCGTTCCTCTGAATTTCCCGGAATTAGTATTTGTCCTTCGTTGATGGCTTAGGTTATTGAATTGGCTATTCAGCTGATCTGTTGATTGTTTTATCTTCGCTACTTCACCCCTCAATTTCGCATAGTTAGTTTCCCTGTTGCTCAAATAGCCTGTAAAAAACAAAGTACACAATACCGCAAATATCGCTATAGAAGCCGCTACGGATATTTTAGAATGATGATTGCGCCATAGCCGGACTATCCCGGATGGATGGATCCTTAACTCATTATCCAAAACTTCAATATCAATTTCATCATGGATAGCGTTCAAACGTTTTTCAAGTTCCAAACGTTCGCCGTATTGCTTTATCAGGCCGGTAAAGTGCTTATGCTCTGCTACCTTGCTGTTAACATCCGCATTTTCATTCCTGAGTTTTTCAAAACGGGCACGTTCGTCCTTGCCCATTTCACCGTTTAGGTACTTCTCAATAGTGTCTAATAGTTGATCGTCGCTCATCGCTGTATCTCCTTACTTCTGCTGAAAAAATAATTTCTTCAGCCTTTGCAGGCATTTGTATTTTTGGGTTTTGGCATTATCCGCATTGGTATATCCGAAACTCTCACAGATCTCCTGCATCGACCTGTTATTTATATAAAAATCTTCAATAATCGTTTTACAGGGTTCGCCCAATAATTTAAGGGCGTCCCCCATTTTATTAAACTGTATATCCCTTTCATTATTCTTTTCAGTTTCGTCATCAACAGACAAGTACTCCTCAAAATCCTTTATATCCCCGCCATACCTGTTTATCTGGCTAAGCCGCTTTAACCATAACCGCCTGCAAACCGAATAAATGTACGTTTTAAGCTTGCTGCTTAATTCAAAATCGCCGGTTTTAACTTTGTTATAAAGGATTATAATGGCTTCCTGGTAAACATCTTTAGCATCGTCCTCATCTCCGTTATTATTAATTATTAACTGAAATATCATCGGGAAATAAGCAATATATAACCGCTTTAAAACGCTTTCCGAGTTGTTTAATATCCCGAGTATTACCTCGCTATCCGTTGGAATTCCGCTATTTGACTCTTTATTCACTACTTAATACTATTTATGCGAAATTGTAACCCATTATTGATAAAAAAAAATTATTGCAAAAATAAATTTTAGTCCGAAAGTCCGGAAAGTCGGAAAGTCGGGAAGATCAAGGGGGTATTTCCTGTAAGTATACAATCTTTTAAGCGGTTTTTCCTTTACCTTTTTCACTTTCGGTCTTTCCCGACTTTCGGACTTTCGGACTCCCCACAAACATTTCGCCCTCAAAACTGTTTATTATCAACATTTTAAACATTAATACCATGAAAAACTCATTTAAGATCACTCTTTTAGCAATAGTCGTTTCCTTGTCTTTTGCGGCTTGCAAAGGCAATAAATCAGGCGGCGCCGCAGACTCTGCCAAAGTTGATTCATCTTCCTCAACCAAAACAACTTCAGATACTTCGATGAAGATTGATACTGTTAAACCAGCTACAGATACATCAAAAGCCAAAATGGATACTGTAAGCAAATCCGTTTCAAAAACTACCGAGGTTAAAAAGTCAGAAGTTAAAAAGGACAAGAAATAACAGAGCTGTTGCAATGTTGGAAGGTTGTAATATTGAAAGGTTGAAGCGTATGCCCGCTTTAGCCAGATCAATGTTACAACCTTTATAGATATACAGGCAGTTGAGTGTATTATTTATTTTAATGGGTTACCTTTTTGAAACCTGCGTATTAAACGTACACATTAACATTTCAAAAACTCAAAAAATGAAAAACACATTCAAACTTGGTATCCTGGCTTTAGCTATTTCTGTTGCTGCTTCTGCTTGCGGCGGTGCTGCAAAAACAACTACTGCTGATTCAACTGTTAAAGTTGACTCAACCGTTAAAAAAGATTCAGTAGTTAAAGTTGATTCAACTGCAAAAAAAGACACAACTAAAAAAGATACCACCAAGAAAAAATAATCTCTTTCTTCATTTTATTTTTTTAGTGATTTCGCAAAAGGTAACCTTTAATTATGGTTGCCTTTTGTTTTTAATGGGGTTAGGCCCTTGTTTGAATGCTTATAAAATGTGTAACTTCTATAAAAACTATAGATTTTATATATTTTTTGATTTTACTTGGGTTACCTTTTTTAAATCAGGGTATTAACAAGCAATCATTCACACTAAAAAAGAAAAAAATGAAAAATTCATTCAAAATGGGCGCTTTAGCCTTAGTTATCGCGGTTTCTTTCGCAGCTTGCAAAGGCAAAGGTGCAGCAGGTTCTGATACAACCAAAGTTGACTCGACTGTAAAAAAAGATTCAGTAGTTAAAGTTGATTCAACTGTTAAAAAAGATACTACTGCAAAGAAAGACTCTACTAAAAAAGACACAAGCAAGAAAAAATAACTTTTAGTTTTTTCCTGTTAATTTTTAGTTTTTTTTAATACCATGAGGTAATCTGCATTTTTTTTAAAAAAAGCGGGTTACCTTTTGTTGTTTTTGGTATTAAAAGCGAAACTATTTAATCACTTAAAAAAATTAACATGAAAAATTCATTCAAATTAGGCGCATTAGCTTTAGCAATCGCTGTTTCTTTTGCAGCTTGCAAAGGTAAAGGTGGCGCTGGTAGCGCAGATTCAGCTAAAGCTGATTCAGCTAAAATGGACTCTGCTAAAATGGCTACTGACACTTCTAAGAAAGACACCAGCAAAATGAAAATGTCTGCTGATACTTCTAAGAAAATGGCTAAAGACACTTCTAAGAAGAAATAATCTTAGTTTTTTTAGTAAAAACAAAAACGCCCTGGTAATAACCGGGGCGTTTTTGTTTTATTTGTCGTTCTGAATGACAAATAAAAAAAGTATGCCCTTACCATTATTCTCCATAAACCACGTAACTGTAAGGAACCTCAATACCACCCTGTTCACCAATTTAAACTTTACGGTTAACCATGGCGAGCATTGGGCATTGATAGGCGAAAGCGGATCGGGCAAAAGCGCCTTGCTGCAAACCATAGCAGGCAGGTTTAACATCACAGGCGGAATTATCGGTTATCATTTTTTTGAAGATTATTTACAACAGGCAGCAAATGCAGACAATAACAATACCCATCATAAACTGATTTCTATTGTAGAAGGCAAGCACCATTTCAGAAACCTATCCAATACTACCGATTTTTATTACCAGCAGCGTTATAATTCGTCCGACTCGGAAGATGCATTAACAGTTGAGCAATACTTATACACCATACAGGCAGTACCCCATAAAGCTATTTATTGGAGTTTGGAAAAAGCAATCTCACTCTTAAAGCTGGATGAATTGCTGGATAAGCAGATCATCAAGTTGTCAAACGGCGAAACAAAACGTTTAAGAATTGCCGGCGCTTTATTAAAAAACCCGGTTTTATTGTTGCTTGATAATCCTTTGACCGGGCTGGATATACAGACGAGAAAAGAGTTT
The DNA here is from genome assembly GCA_013288235.1 of Bacteroidota bacterium. Taxonomy (GTDB): domain Bacteria; phylum Bacteroidota; class Bacteroidia; order Sphingobacteriales; family Sphingobacteriaceae; genus Mucilaginibacter. Next base: position 55,467 of record JABDCF010000012.1, read on the forward strand.
AATTTAATCATCGATGAGATCATCGCATCGGGCATAACGGTTATAATGGCTACTTCGCCGCATGAAATACCCGCATCTATTACACATGTTGCTGTTTTAAGAGATGGGACTATCAGTCAAATTATTCCCAAAGACGAATTTAATCCTGAATTATTTTTGCAGGATGCCGCAGATGGAATTGATAATGAAAATCTTAAAGCATTATTGAATACCAGTTCCCCGAAAACACCCTTTGAATTCATCGTAAAAATGAATAGCGTACACGTTAAGTACAGCGAAAAGACGATCCTCGATAAAATAAACTGGCAAATACTGCCCGGCGAGAGATGGGCGTTGCTTGGCCCGAATGGTGCAGGCAAATCAACTTTATTAAGCCTGATTAATGGCGATAACCCGCAAGCCTATGCCAATGATATTGTTTTGTTTGATAAAAAACGCGGTACAGGCGAGAGCATTTGGGATATAAAAAGTAAAATTGGCTTTGTATCACCCGAACTGCACCAGTATTTCCCTACCGATAACAGTTGTTTGCAGGTAATTGAATCGGGTTATTATGATACGCTGGGCTT
>JABDCF010000013.1 GCA_013288235.1 Bacteroidota bacterium
CGAAAATCTCAATAAATATAATTGCTAACCGCAATTATTACAAAGAAAACAAGGACAAACAATTAAACTTACTGGTTTATTATTCGGGAGCCATGAAGCGTTACACACCAAAATTGGATGGCGAAGTGCTTGGCCTTGATTTACCTGCAAATACTTTCCCTACAGGTATAGTGCAGGTAACGCTGATGTCGGAGACTGGCGAACCGCTAAATGAGCGCCTGGTATTTATTCAAAACCCCGATCTTTTAAACCTTTCAATAGCAGCCAATAAACCGGTTTACGCAAAACGTGAAAATGCTCAATTGAGCTTTAATGCCAAAAACAAAGATGGCAGCCCGGCTACCGGATCTTTTTCAGTATCAGTAGTTGATGAGAGCAAGATATTAGTTGATGAAAACACAGAGAATACAATTCTATCCTACCTTTTATTAACAACGGAAGTAAAAGGCTACATAGAAAAGCCAAATTATTATTTCGCGAATGTGACCAAAGAAACCCGTGCCGCCCTTGATGCCTTGATGCTTACCCAGGGTTACCGCAGGTTTACATGGAAACAACTGATGAATGCTAATGCCCCGGCCGCAGCAAACACCTATACCCCCGAAAAACAGATCGATATTTCAGGTTTATTAAAAACAAAAGGCGGTGAACCCATCCCTAATTGCCAGCTAACTTTAGTTGCAAAAATGGGCGGCTCGGTTTCAGTACAAGTAACTGATGCGCAGGGCAGGTTTGTATTTCCAAATATACCATTTGAAACCGGCGATCAATTTATTTTAAAAACGCAATCTTCAGCAGGCAAAAAGTCGGTACTTACGTTGGATAACCCCCAACCGGGGCCTGGCGTAATATCAGGAAATGTTATAGATGCTACATACAACGCAAATGCAGATATTCTTGCTTCCCTGCAAAATAACCAGGGGCAGGGCATTATAACAGCCAGCACAGGAACAACTAACCTGCTGGTAAAAAATGAAAAAATAAGCCAAAAAAGGTCCGACAGCTATCGGTCGTCCAGTTTAGCAGGCCCGGGGCATGCAGACCAGGTAATAATGGGCGATGACATTAAAAATGCGCCATCATTATCTATAGGTTTAACCGGCATCGCACATGGGATTCAATTTACATTTGGCGTTCCTGCTTTATTAACAGGAAAAACCGTTTCAGGTTCTATGGGAGGATCAGAAAATGCTGAATCTATGCTGGTGGTGGTCGACGGCGTAGAGATAGGCGGGGATTCAAATATCGATCTTTATAACCCTGGCTCCGTTGAGACAGTTGAAATTTTAAAGGGCGCTAATGCGGCCATTTATGGCATGGCCGGCGGCCAGGGAGTTATGGTGATCACCACCAGGCAGGGGGGAATGTCAAATCAGTCCCTTAGTAAAGAAATGTCGCCCGGTATTTTCGCCATAGAGCCAAAAGGGTTTTATAAAGCACGCGAGTTTTATTCGCCCAGCTATAGCACCAATCAAACTGTGAGTAACGTTGCCGATCAGCGTACAACTATATTCTGGAAACCAGATGTTACCACTGACACCGGCGGAAATGCTTCAGTTAACTTTTATAATGCCGATGGGCCTGGTACATACCGGGTTGAAATACAGGGCATTGATAACAACGGCAATTTAGGCATGCAGGTTTTTAGGTATAAAGTTCAATAGGCTACCGGCAAGCCAATTAAATTAAACCCATTAAGCTTATGATATACCATCGTGACCTTAATGGGTTTGTTGATTAATTCCAAAAATCTCTTTCGGCAAATTTTCTTCTTAATGGGACTATTTATCGGGTTTGGATAAGTGTATTATATCTCATTTTCTTTTTAGTTTTGTTCGGCGTTTACCACTGAATATGAAAAAAATACCTGTTTATAATTTGACGTTGCGTTAGTATGATGGATATGATACCGATCTATGTATACTAAGCACAACATCAGGGAGGTTGCCCGGTTTTTCCTGCGATTAGGGTTTACTGCTTTTGGCGGCCCGGCAGTCCATATCGCCATGATGCGACAGGAAGCAGTGGTAAAGCGCAAATGGATGAGTGAACAGCATTTCCTCGACCTGGTTGGCGCTACCAATTTAATACCCGGCCCAAACAGCACCGAAATGGCGATACATATTGGCAAGGAACGTGCAGGCTGGAGGGGTTTGGTAATTGGCGGACTATGCTTTATTATGCCTGCGGTTTTGATCACACTTTGCCTGGCATGGCTATATAAGTCTTACGGCCATTTGCCCCAGGTTCAGCCTTTTATTTACGGCATTAAACCGGCCATTATCGCAGTAATAGTTGCTGCAATTTACCCGCTTGCCGTAAAATCCCTGCAAACGCTTGAATTGTGGATTATCGGTGTAGTTTGCCTGCTGCTTTGTTTCTTCGGCTTTTCCCAGGTACTGGTCCTTTTCGGCGCGGGCTTCGTTTCAATGGGGCTGGCAGCTGTCCGCTTAAGACGAACGAATACAGCGTCCTTATTTATTCCGCTCACTTTGCTGCAAACGCATGATAAAAGTTTTTTCAGCCCGGTAAATATTAGCCTGTTCCTTTCCTTTTTGAAGATCGGCGCTATCCTTTATGGCAGTGGGTATGTATTATTTGCGTTTTTGAACTCCGAGCTGGTTGCAAAAGGCATTATATCGCACCAGCAACTGATCGATGCTATTGCAGTGGGTCAGTTCACGCCCGGCCCTGTTTTTTCATCGGTTACTTTTATTGGCTACCAGGTAAATGGCATCAGCGGGGCAGTGATTTCTACCATCGGTATATTTCTGCCTTCATTCCTTTTTGTCGCTTTTCTTAACCCGTTGGTGCGTAAAATGCGCGATTCAAAACTTTTCAGCGCTTTTTTGAATGCAGTTAATGTAGCATCAATTGCGCTGATTGTTTTTGTTTGTTACCAACTGGGCAAGGACAGTCTGACTACCTGGAAGGAAATTTTAATAGCAATTTGCAGCGCGTTTATTCTTTTTCGCTTCAAACAAATCAATAGCGCCTTTATTATATTGGGCGGGTCAATTGCCGGTTATTTGCTATTGATGTTATAACCAAGCAAATAATCTGTTGTTTTATCTAAAATGAAAACCCAACAAAAATATAAATTCCCAATTTTTATATAGTACCATTTACCCCCTCATCCGACAATTGGCAAATGCTGATCTTTACAGTATTAAAATTGGCAGAGTTTAATACTATTGATTTAAGCAGATCGCATTATTCGCTTACCTCCGGAGAAGCCCTCCGGAGGCTAAGTAATTAAACAGGTGCATTTTAATTAAATTATACCAATCCGCCTAAATTGTTAAACTTATGAAAAAATTAATTTTCGCTTTATTACTTACAGGCATATTTAACTTACAGGCGCAAGGCCAAAGCGACGGCACCCAAAAAAATGCCCCATACAGGTTGAAAGCATACCTGTCTGATCATATTGCTGAAAAAGCTTTCCTGCAATTTGATAAACCTTACTATGCAGCAGGCGATACCATTTATTTTAAAGCCTATGTAACACTTGGCGAAGATCACCGCTTGTCAAACCTGAGCGGCGTGCTGCATGTCGACCTTGCGAACACAAATAACAAAATCGATCAATCCATAAAATTACAACTCAACAACGGCCTGGCCGCGGGAGATTTTGCCTTGCCCGATTCGTTGCCAAACGGAAATTACACTATAAGGGCTTACACCCAATGGATGCGCAACGATGGCGATGCTGCTTTCTTTTACAAAACCATCCCGATAGGTTCCTCCATTAATAAAATACCCGAAAGCAACACGAAGCATATTCCTGCTGCTTACAATAAAGCCGACATACAGTTCTTCCCGGAAGGGGGCATTCTTGTAACCGGCATAAAATCAAAAGTGGCCTTTAAGGCCATTGCACCGGGCGGTTTGGGGGCCAATGTAAAAGGTATAATTGTAGATAATAACAATAGCACTATTTGTTCATTTAGGTCAACACACCTCGGTATGGGTTATTTTTACCTGCAACCCGAAGAAGGCAAAACTTACAAAGCCAGGCTAACCTATACTGACGGCACCGAAGGAATAGTTGATTTACCGTTACCAGAAGCAAAAGGAATAATTTTATTAGTCAATAACGATTCCATCCCGCAGGCATCGGTAAAAATTGAAGCAAGCAACAGTTATTGTCGTGAAAACAAAAACAGCGAATATACCCTGCTTATTTATTCGGGCAACACAGCCACTACTGTTAAATGCAAACTGGATAGCCCGGTAATTGCCTTAACTATTTTGAAGCGGCGCCTGCATACAGGTATTGCCACCGTTACCCTTTTTTCGCCCACCGGCGAACCGCTGTGCGAGCGGCTGATCTTTGTACAAAATTATGATCAGCTTAAGCTGGATATAAACGCGGGTAAGGATAGTTATACTAAAAGGGAAAAAGTAACCGCAAAGCTCAATGCAGCCAACAGGGCGGGAAACCCAGCCGAAGGCCACTTTTCAGTAGCAGTGGTAAATGAAAACATGGCGCCGACTGATGAAAATACGGAGAACACCATAGTATCCAATCTATTACTAACCTCCGATTTAAAAGGTTATGTAGAACAGCCCAACTATTATTTTGCCGATACAAGCGCTAATGCCCGTAAAAACCTGGACATACTGATGCTTACCCAGGGCTACCGCCGCTTTACCTGGAAACAGGTGCTTGATAACAACAACCCGCCCGTAGCTTATCAACCCGAAAAAGGGCTTGAAATAAGCGGCCAGGTAAAAAACCTGCTTGGCAAACCCATAAATAAAGGCACAGTTACTTTGCTGGCATCAAAAGGTGGCCAATTGCTAAGCAGCGTATCTGATGACAACGGTGTTTTCCATTTCCAAAACCTTGTTTTTACAGATACCACACATTTTGTATTAAGCGCCGTAAATGCAAATGGAAAAAACTCCACCAAGATGACTTATTTTACGGATAAAAACCTGCCTGTTGTAAATCAATCGCAGCCGGCACCCGAAATTCTTGATACGGCATTAGTTTCCCTTATTAAAAATGACAAATTGCAGCAGGATGAGCTTGTAAAATACGGGCATTTAAAAGGCATCATGTTAAAAGAGGTAAAGATAAAGAGTTTTAAACTTGGCGATGATTACCGTACACAAAGCCTGGCCGGCGCCGGTTTTGCCGACCAGGTAATGCATGCCGATGAAATAGAAAGGGTACAAGGGCCACTTGGCACAAGTTTAAACGGTAGATTACATGGCGTTAACTTTGTCAGGCTTGGAATGGGGCGAATAGTTCCCATGCTAACGGTTAACTCGATGATGGGTGTTGGAAATAATCTGCCTGCGCCAATGCTCATAGTTGTTGACGGAACCGAGGGGGCTGATATTAACGATTTAAGTGCAAACGATGTTGAAACTGTAGAGTTGCTAAAAAGCGCGAACGCCAGTATATACGGGATGTCAGGTGCGGGCGGGGTGATTGTGATAACTACGAAGCAAGGCGGAGGATTAAAAACAAAGGATATATCTTCTATCGGCATTTTGCCTATTGCGCCAATGGGTTTTTATAAGGCAAGGGAATTTTATTCGCCAAAATATGATAATGCTACTGCAATAACTGCACAACGTGACCTGCGCTCAACCATTTATTGGAAACCGGAAATTGTGACGGATAAGGATGGCGATGCCTCATTTGAATATTATAATGCTGACGGCACAGGCACGTACCGGGTGGTAATTGAGGGCATTGATGACAAAGGTAATTTGGGCAGGCAGGTGTATAGGTATAAGGTTGAATAACAGTTTATAATATGAAAAATATAATTTCAACCCGGCAAATATTTACATTTTCACTTTGTTTGTGTTGTTTATGGTCATATGCCCAAACCAATAATGTTATTTCGCAAAATATAATCTCAAAACTGCAAGCCTTTTCAACTGTCCATATAGCCGAAAAAGCTTACCTGCAATTTGATAAATCCCTTTACGCTGCCGGAGATACTATCTATTTTAAAGCCTATGTAGCGATGGGCGAACGGCACGAGTTGTCAACCATAAGCAACGTGCTGCACGTCGATCTTATCAATACCGGCAATAAAATAGATCAAACCATAAAATTGCAGCTTGACAGCGGCCTGGCCTGGGGCGATTTTGCCCTGCCCGATTCATTGCCTGCCGGGAATTACAGGATAACGGCTTATACCCGATGGATGCGAAATGACAGTACCAACAATTTTTTTGATAGGATCATCCCGGTAGGTTCAATTAAAAATGCCGCAATACCCGAAAGTATTTCAAAGCAGGCTGTACAAAAGTCAGGTAGCCATGCCGATGTCAGGTTTCTTCCGGAAGGGGGGAGTTTCATCACCGATATCCGGTCAAAAGTGGCATTCAAAGCTGTTGGGGCAGATGGATGGGGTGTAAATGTAAAAGGGGTGGTAGTGGACAATACCGGTAAGGAAGTCACCTCATTTTCATCGGTGCATTTAGGCATGGGTTATTTTTACTTAGACCCTGAAGAGGGCAAATCATATAAAGCCAGGCTAACTTATGCTGATGGAACGCAAAACATAGTTGACATACCAAAACCGGATACGACAGGCGTAGCTTTAGCCATCGACAACGACTCGATACCAAAAGCATCGGTAAGCATAATTGCCAACAAGGCTTATTATCATGAAAACAAAGGCAAGAATTATTTACTGGTCATATATTCAGGAGGCGAAGCAACAACTGTTACCTGTAAATTAGACAGCGCGATAACCTCCATATTTATACTTAAAAGAAAGCTGCATACGGGCATCGCCACAGTTACATTATTTTCGGCTACAGGCGAACCGTTGTGCGAACGTTTGATCTATGTGCAAAATTACGACCAGCTCACGCTGAATGTAAACAGTGATAAAGGGACATACTCCAAAAGAGAAAAAGTAAACATAAAGCTTAGCGCTATAAACAGGGCGGGTGGTCCTGCCAAAGGTCATTTTTCAGTAGCAGTTACCGATGAAAACAAAGTACCTTTGGATGAGGTCGGCGAAAATACGATCTTATCAGACTTGTTATTGACCTCAGACCTGAAAGGCTACGTTGAACAGCCCAATTATTATTTTACAGATACAAGCGCCAACGCCGCTAAAAACCTGGATTTACTGATGCTCACGCAAGGCTACCGCCATTTTACATGGAAACAGGTGCTTGATAATACTAATACACCCTTAGCTTACCAGCCCGAAAAAGCGCTTGAAATTAGCGGCACGGTAAAAAATCTGTTTGATAAACCAATTGCCGGAGGGACAATCGACCTGATACCATCAAAAGCTGGCCAGCTGTTAAGCAGCATTACTGACGATAAAGGGGTATTTCGTTTTTCGAACCTCATTTATAATGATACCGCCCATTTTGTATTAAGCGCCGTAAATGCAAAAGGGAAAAATTCAACAAAGATAACTTTACTTAAGGAGATACGGGAACCCGTAATACCGGCAACCCAATTGCAAAACGCACAAAGTGTATCGGATACTGGCATGACAGCTTATCTTGAAAACACAAAGAACAGCCGGAATGAACTTGTAAATTATGGTTTAAAAGGTAAACAGTTAAAAGAGGTAAAGATAACAGCAAAGAAAATTGATCTTTTTACAATAAGCAAAAATTATGGCATTGCTGACCAGGTTATCAGTGGTGATCAGATAGAATATGGAGGCCAACTCGCAGTCAGGTTAATGGGAAAGTTACATGGCGTTAATTTTGTACCAAGTGGCGGTATTTTTATACCTGTACTGAGCAGAAACGCTCCTTTCATAGTCCCCATGGTAATCATCGTTAATGATGAAGAAATGCCCTCAGATTTTGATATCAGCAGCATAAATACAGGTTCAATAGAAAAGGTAGAGATTATGAAAAATGCAACAGTATCAGAGGCGGGAGTTTTAATAATTACCACAACATTTGGATTACAGGCAAAAGATATAGCGTCTGTCGGCATTTTGCCCATCACCCCAATGGGTTTTTATAAAGCAAGGGAATTTTACTCGCCTAAGTATGATAATACTACCCTAAAAACCCAACAACGCGACCTGCGTTCAACCATTTACTGGAAACCTGAATTACTAACCGATAAGGATGGCAACGCCTCGTTTGATTTCTATAATGCTGATGGCACAGGCACGTACCGGGTAGTTATTGAAGGTATTGATGATAAAGGCAATTTAGGCAGGCAGGTGTACCGCTACCGGGTTGAGTAACAGATGTATTTTTAAAAAGATAACTGAATCGATTATCCGTTTATGTATATTGCATTAACCTGGATTATCCAATTATGAAGAAGATATTTTTTGCACTGATATTTTTGTATGCTTTTAATTCAGCCGCATTTTGTCAAAGCAATAATGTAGTTGCCGTCGACATCGTTGCAAAATTAAAATCGTTCTATACGGGCCGGATCGTTGAAAAAGCATACCTGCATTTTGACAGGCACCGTTACATGGCCGGCGATACTATCTATTTTAAGGCCTATGTAACATTTGGAGAACAACATGAACTTTCGGGTCAAAGTCGAATTTTATATATTGACCTGATCTCCCCCGTTGATAGTGTCATCAGGTCAATAAAATTGCAGTTAAAGGGTGGTATTGCCTGGGGCGATTTTGCTTTGCCTGGCGCATTACCCACGGGGAATTACAGGATAAGGGCCTATACAGGGTTAATGAGGGATCAGGGGCTCACAAATTTTTTTCAGCAAACAATTCCTATAAGTTCAGTTGCCGGTGACAAAGCTATCTCACCACAATCGTTTCAAGCTACAAATCCGCCTGAACTACAATTTTTCCCAGAAGGCGGTAACCTTGTTGCAGGCTTAAACTCTAAGGTGGCTTTTAAAGCCATTAATAGTAATGGTTCGGGTTTAGATGTTAAGGGCGTAGTTGTCGACAATACGGGGCAAACTGTTGCTGCATTCAATTCCAGGCGCCTGGGCATGGGTTACTTTAACCTGCAGCCCGAAGTGGGCAAAACGTATAAAGCCAATTTGGTGTTTGCCAACGGCATAAAAAGCTCGATAGATTTGCCCAAAGCAGATACAAAGGGAATAGCATTGGCATTAGACAACAGCGACCCTGATGTTATCAAAATAAGGGTTAGCAGCAACAAAGCTTATTTCGATGAAAATCAAAATAAAGAAGTTAGCCTGGTCATAAATTCAGGTGTTGCGGTTTCAAGCGGACGGATAAGATTAAGCAGTCAATTATTTTCTACAAACTTAAAAAAGAGCCAGTTTCGAACAGGGATCGTTCAGTTTACGCTATTTTCACCCGAAGGCGATCCGTTATGTGAGCGTTTAGTATTCGTAAACCGGCCCGACCTGTTAAAATTATCCATAAACACCGGTAAAACAGCATTTAAGCCGCGCGAAAGGGTTGCTGTAAACATCACCTGCAAAAATAAAGACGACAGTTTAACTGCCGGTCATTTTTCGGTGGCTGTTATCAACGAAAATGAAGTTCACATTGATGAAAACAAAGAAAACAGCATCTTATCATGGCTGCTCCTAAGTTCAGACCTGAAAGGGTATATTGAGCAGCCCGGTTACTATTTTGCACATACTGATACCGTTACCAACGCCAATCTTGATGTTTTAATGCTCACCCAGGGCTATCGCCGCTTTGTTTGGAAGCAGGTGCTAAATGATAAATACCCTACGGTTATACCAACGCCTGAAAATAGTCTCAAAATTAGCGGCCTTGTTACAAGTTCAACGGGGAAACCTATGGTTAAAGAAAAGGTTGCCCTGGTTTCGCTTAATGGTGGCCCCATATTAAACCAGCTCACTGATACCGCGGGCAGGTTTAATTTTACAGGCCTTGATTTTGCTGACAGCGCCCGTTTTATATTAAGGGCAGGCAATGAGAGAAATAGAAACAACCTAAAGATCAGGTTTGATAAGGATAAGCCCGCGCCGGTAACGAATACGGGGTTTTGGCCCGATCAGCAAGTTAACGCGGATTCGGTTACTGTTGCTTCACAGGGAAAAGTATTAAGCTACAATGCAAAAGCCCTGTCAGCTAAAAGTAAAACCCTGGCCTATAATGAAAACGACGCCTATAAGACTGAAAGCCTGGCAGGGGCCGGCCATGCCGACCAGGTCCTTCATAATAAAGATTTAGGAGATGGAATACTGTTAGAAAAATTGGCCGTTTTGCTGAATGGGGTGGAATTTAGCGGAGATTTTTCATCAGCGTATGTAGTACGAAATTTACACGGTACACTGATGAAACTATCCAACACAGCGCTGTTAATTGTTGTCGATGGCGTAAAAGGAGTAGGTCTCGGCAGTTTAAATAGCCTGCAAACAACTGACGTTGAAACCGTTGAACTTTTAAAAAGCGAGAATGCAAGCATGTACGGTGCTGATGGCAGTGGCGGCGTGCTATTAATCACCACAAAAAATGCTAAAGACCCAACCATTAGCTCCTCCACAGGTGTTTTACAGATCAGGCCAACCGGCTTTTATAAAGCAAGGGAGTTTTATTCGCCAAGTTATGATAATGCTTCCCTGGCAAATAAACAAGGCGATTTGCGCCCCACCATTTACTGGAAACCTGAAATTATAACGGATAAGGACGGAAAGGCCGAATTTGAATATTATAACGCTGATGCCGCAGGCACGTACCGGATAGTTATTGAAGGCATTGATGATAAGGGCTATTTGGGCAGGCAGGTGTACAGGTATAAGGTGGAGTAACGTTGATGAACATGATTGGCTTTAGCTGTTCATTAACAACAATACGCAAAAAAAATGCTGCGGATCAAGGCTGTTTTTAAATAAATACTGAACCCCAATATTACGATAATGATGAAGACCTTAGTTTTTTTCATCGTGCTGCTGCCAATAAGCTGCCTTGCACAATTCACAATAACCGGCAGGGTTTTTAACCAGGCTGATAAAAAGCCTGTACCTAATGCAAGCGTATTTTTAAGTAATTCATCGGTCGGCAATAAAACAGCTGATGATGGCACGTTTAAGCTAACCCATGCAAAGCCCGGAAAATATGAGCTTGTAGTTTCGTCTGTCGGGTTTGAAACCTATCGCCAATCAATAACGGTAAATGACAATGTTACCTTAGCTGATATTGAGATAAAACCTCAAACCATCCTCTTAAATGAAGTAAGCATAAAACCAGTAATTGACCCTAACCGCGAAAAGTACCTTCTATGGTTTACGGAAGAGTTTTTGGGATTTTCGGCAACTGCGGGAGAATGCAAAATAGTGAACCCCGAAATACTCGATTTTGATTACGATGAAAAAAACAGCGTATTAAAAGCCTCAACTTCTGATTTTTTGGAAATTGAGAATGACGCGCTGGGCTACAAGATAAAATACCTGATAACCGATTTTAAATTAGACAACGGGCCCGCCGCCAAATTCCACCTAAATTACCAGGGGTCTGTTTTATTCGAAGCAATGAAAGGAACGTCATCGGAAGAACAACGCTGGCAAAAACACCGGCAGGAGGCTTACGAAGGTTCGCTCATGCATTTTTTGCGCTCTGTACTTAACGACGATATCACACAAGAGCATTTTAGGGCATTGTTAATAAAAAGGCAAGCCAATCCGGCGCGGCCGAATGATAGTTTAATTGAAGCAAAAATCAAATTTTATCAAAAATCAAAGGGGGCCGGCATCAATGATAAAGACTCTTTATCTTTTTGGACCAGGAAGAAAAAACTACCAAAAATTATTGAAAGCATGAGTGCAACTCCTTTACATAAGGATGATATCATAAAGCCGACCAACCAGCAAGGCCTGTTTGCCCTGAGCCCGGGAAGTATCAGCAATTCATTTTTTATTTCTTATAATGAAGGCGGCCACTTTTACCTGAACAGCAAACCGACACAGCTGCAAATGGACGATTTTAGAAATAATGAAAATACAAAGGTAGACTTTGCAGCTGACTATGCTTTTTTTGACAGCAATGGCTGGGTTACTAATCCTAATAGTTTGGTATTTAGCGGCGTATGGGCACGACACCGCGTAGCAGAGCTTTTGCCTGTTGATTATGAACCATCGGACGATGAAATTGCACGGCAGGATAGCACGTTTTCTAATAAAATTGTAGCGGGCCTTAATAAATACAATACAACCCATATTACCGAAAAAGCGTACCTGCAATTTGATAAGCCTTATTATGCCGCAGGCGATACAATTTACTTTAAAGCCTATATAACAAAAGGCCCGCGACATGAACTTTCTGATTTAAGCGGTGTATTGCACGTCGACTTCATTAACACCAATAGTAAGATAGATCAAACTATAAAATTACAGCTCGACACCGGCGTAGCCTGGGGCGATTTTGCATTGCCCGATTCGTTGCCTAAAGGCAACTACCGGGTAAGGGCCTACACCCAATGGATGAAAAATGACAGCACCAGCAATTTCTTTGAAAAAATTATCCCGGTGGGCTCATTAACAAACTCACCCATGACCGAGAACATTTCAAAACAACCCGTTCAAAAAATAACTAACAAAGCCGATATACAGTTTTTCCCCGAAGGGGGCAGCCTGGTTGCAGGCATTAGGTCGAAAATTGCATTTAAAGCCATTGGTGCAGATGGATTAGGCATTAACGTTAAAGGAAGAATAATCGATAATAAAAATAATGAAATTACTTCTTTTACATCTATGCGGCTGGGTATGGGCTATTTTTACTTAATGCCCGAAGAAGGCAAGACCTATAAAGCGCAGCTAAGTTTTGCCGGCGGCGCACAAAGCACCATCGATTTGCCAGCGGCGGATACAAAAGGCGTTGTGTTATCAATTAATAACGACGAGATCCCAAAAGCCACGGTTAGGATACGGGCTAATAAAGCGTATTTCCGCGAGAATAAAGACAAGGATTTTACCTTCCTCATTTATTCGGGAGGTGAAGCTACAACCGTTGTGCGCACGCTCGATAGCGCAACAGTAAGTTTCGACATTTTAAAAAGGCACCTGCAAACGGGCATCGCCACAATCACGCTTTTTTCGCCTTCGGGCGAACCACTGGCTGAACGTTTGCTTTTTATACAAAATTACAGCCAGCTTAATCTTGGTATAAACACGGATAAAGCCGCCTACACAAAAAGAGAAAAAGTTAACATCGCGTTGAAGGTAACAAACCGGTCCGGCAACCCTTCATCCGGGCATTTTTCGGTATCTGTAACAGATGAAAGCAAGGTGCCCGAAAATGGGCATAACGAGAATACCATACTTAGCTATTTACTGCTTACCTCAGATTTGAAAGGATATGTTGAACAACCCAGCGATTATTTTACCGATACAACCGCCAATGCGGCCAAAAACCTGGATATACTGATGCTTACCCAGGGATACCGCCATTTTACATGGAAACAGGTGCTTGATAATGGTAACCAGCCAATGGCTTACCGGCCCGAAAAAGCGCTTGAAATTAGCGGCACGGTAAAAAGCTTGCTTGGCAAACCAATTGCCGGCGGAACAGTTAACCTGATACAACCAAAAGGCGGCGCACTGTTAAGCAGCATAACTGATGACAAAGGAATATTTCGTTTTTCAAACCTCATTTATAACGACACCACGCATTTTGTACTAAGCGCTGTAAACGCAAAAGGGAAAAACTCAACAAAAATTACCTTATTTAATGAAAAGCCGGAACCTGTAATACCCGCAACCCAATTTCAAAATGTACGCACTGTTTCGGATACTGGCATGACTGCTTATCTTGAAAACACAAAAAATAGCCGGAATGAGCTTGTAAATTATGGCATAAAGGGCAAGCTGTTAAAAGAAGTAGAAATAAAGGCAAAAAAGGAACCGGAACAACGGTCACAAAGCTTTATTGCTGAGTTTGCTGCTGACCAGGTGATACAAGGTAAAGATATATTATATGGCGGGCCCTTATCGGTAAGGCTTATGGGGTTGGTGCACGGCGCGCATTTTATGCCAAGTGGCGGAAATAGCTTCGCGCCTATCAATAATATTACAATGCTGCCGTTACTAATATTAGTAGATGGACAACCCGGCAATATAGATGACGTAAGCACTGATCGCGTTTCAAGCATTTATGTCATAAAACCTCCAAATTCCTATGTTTATGGAAAGGATGGTTTAAACGGCGTATTGATCATTAATACCAAACTGCCATCGGCGGCAGCGGAAGATATGTCTTCCATTGGCATTTTACCTATTACTCCCATTGGTTTTTATAAAGCACGGGAATTTTATTCGCCAAAATATGATAGCCCTACCCTACCAGCCAAACAACACGACCTGCGCTCAACCATATATTGGAAACCCGAAATAGTGACGGATAAGGACGGCAACGCCTCATTTGAATATTACAATGCCGATGGCACTGGCACGTACCGGGTAGTAATTGAAGGTATTGATGATAAAGGCAATTTGGGCAGGCAGGTTTACAGGTATAAGGTGGAGTAACAACCCGACTTATTACTTAGCAATGAGATAAACACGATCAAGCGTTTTAAACCGCGTTGCTTTATTTATAAATGCAGGCAAGAGGTTTTCTTTGGGATAATTTATAAACGCCCTTATGACCCTAAAGTTAGCATGGTTTAGTTTAAGAATATCCATTGACAACTGGTTAACATAAAAAACCGAAATAGACGCTGGCTTAAAGTTATTGAATTGTTCTATCGGTAAAAGGTCGACAGGTCTTTTACAATAAAACTGGAAGATATTGTTTTCAGTACTTAAGACATATAAATGAAATTTATCAAATGGTTGCTGATTGATATATCCTGCTGCCGTTATTTGTGCCTTATAGGGGATAATTTCATTGTAAAACACGGTGTTAACATAAAAGCCCACAAATAATGCTACGGCACAGTTTAAAAAGAACATCCGTTGATATGCCGCTTTAACTTTTATAACTATCAGGCTTATAATGATCCCAAACAGTACAATATCTGCTATAAAAAGCAAATCGCTTGCTGGTTTTAAAATAATGTTGGCAACGATAACAACTACCGGTAACAAAATAACGAACAACCACTCCCCTATCAACCTGAATTTCGTCCCGAACTTACTTAATTGGCCCATACAAATAGGCGCGGTTACTATGGCAAATAGCGGGAAAATAGCATTGGTGTAAAAAGGCAGCTGAAAACCAGATATCGAAAACAGGAACAATAACAACAGCCCCCCCGCTTAGGGCATAATATTCCGTCCGTTTTTCGCGACGGTATATGGCTTTTATATTTTTAAAGACAGCGTAATAAAATAGCAGGCACCATGGGGCAAATGCCCAAAGCAGGGTATGAAGGTAAAAAAATATGCTGCCGCCGGTTTTACGGATGATAGGCCCATTGTTTACGAAACGACCAAACTGGCTATCCCATAAAAACCATTTTACGCCCGAAACACGCTGCCTGCCAAAAACTGTCTTCTCGGGGTGCAGGTCAAACTGGATGTACAGGGCATAAAACTCAGGGAGCGTAAATATAAAAGTAAGTACCACCAGCCACAACCATTTTAATTGGAACAATTGCTTTAACCTTCCCTGTAATAGTAATTGACCAAACAGGCCGCCATAAATGGCGATAATTACAAATATGCCTTTGGTCATGATGGCAAAAGCAGTGAGCAAGGCGGCCAGCAACAAATCTTTAAATGTAAAGCGTTTTTCCAGGCAGGCAATATGGTAAATGCTGCCTATAATTAACCCCATCAAATAAGGTTCGGCGCGTATATCAGTGTTTGATAAGATTGTATTTTGCGCCGTCATCAGTATCAGTACAGCTACAAAGGCTATTTCCCAACTATAATATTTCCTGGTAAAAAGAAAAGTATAAAGCAGGCTGATGATGAAGAAAAGCAATGCCGGCAACCTATACGCCCATTCGCTTATACCAAATACTTTAAAACTTAAAAATATAGCCCAAAACGGAAAATGCGGCTTATCGAGCCAGTCGCGGTTATAGGTAAATAGTTGAAAGAAATCTTTTTTGTAGATAAGGTTTTTCGCAATGGAGGCATACAGGCCGGGGTCGTCGGTAAAAAACTTAATATTTATACCTGCGAAATTTATCGCGAGCGCCAATACAAATAACAAAAGGTAAAATATTTTATTTGTATCCTTCATTTTAATAAGCCTCAGTTCGGGGATAATGCAAGGGGCAAATATAAACTTATGTGTTTAAATATCTTTAAAAATCAGGGCTGGGCCGGGAAACCGCTTTTAACCGGGCACAATCACGGATAACCGACGGGTTTGAAACCCGTCGGCTATGGCAAATGCAAATTTAAAAGCAGTTTCCCCTGAAGCCCGTCGAGCCAAGGCACAAAAAAACCTCATGCCGTACGACATGAGGCCCAAATCACAACAATTGTTTAACCTTTCGGTCAATTCCTAACTGCAATGTGACTATATACATTTAAACAATAAAATGCGTGATTAGTTTTCGGAAACTTGCCGCCTGGTTCGATCTTTTATTGTAAGCGAATTGTAACGAAACCAATATTTTGAATGTCTAACCCGTAAACTCTCAATTTCGCTTTATCTTTATACACTTAAATTATAACCATCAAAAGCAGCATTATGAAAACAGTATTCAAGTTGAAGGCACTCACCTTTTTTGTTTGTGCCTTTTTAGTATCATCCATGGCGTTTGCACAAGACATTGGCAAGCAGCCTTTAAGCCCGCGCGATAGCACAAGCGGAACAATAAATGGCGCCGTGATCAAAATAAATTACGGCGCACCTTCTGTGAGGAACAGAAAGATTTTTGGCGGCCTGGAACCCTATGGCAAAATATGGCGCGCAGGGGCTAACCAAATGACCACCTTTGAAACCAGTAAAGCTATTACTGTAGAAGGTAAAACCTTACCCGCCGGTAAATACAGTTTATTTGCTACACCAGGCGAAACCCAATGGACAATCATTTTTAACTCTGTATCAAATCAATGGGGGATAAAAAGGGACGGCTCTGCAAATGACGACCCTACCAAAGATGTTTTGGTAGTAAACGTACAAGCAAAACCGCTGAGTGCATTGGTTGAACGTTTAGTATACAAAATCAACCAGGATGGTTTTTCACTTATTTGGGAAAACACAGAAGTACCGGTTAAGGTAAAATAACAAGGCTTCAAAAGCTATAAAGTTAAAGCCTTCCGGTTTACCGGGGGGCTTTTTTGTTGCATTAAAATAATCTCGGATGGCTTTCTATTGATTTTGTACTATCACCGAAATCTTTAATAAAGGCATGAAGCGTTAAAAACATTTCGCTATTTACCTTGATGCCACTGGTAAGAAAATGCACCAGCGGTGCAAAAGGTCGGTAGCAAATAATAGCAAACAACATTTTGCGCCGTAGGTGCAACACATAACAAACTGCTTATTCCAGCGGTTTAAAAATGTACCGCTCATCGTATTCAACCTCAAATTCATTTAGAAAATCTTTATACTCTTCTAAAAACGTCTTTTTACGATGATGTTCTTCCAGGTTCTCGATATAAAGAGCTACAGGTTTTTTGGCTATGATTTTAGTTTTACTGAATTTTGTTTTTAAATATAACAAAGGAAATATCATTTGAAAATCATCGTTGGCTTTGCAAGATGGAAATATGTCGTACCTAACGACACAGCATTTTTTATTAATCACTTTTTCTGCCGACCTTAAACCCCGATGGGGTTTGTTTGCCTTTGTGAATACATTTATTAGCAATCCCCATCCGGCCCGCAACTTTCGCCTTCAATAATTTCCAATTTCGGGTTTTCTTTCTGCCATTCGCCGAACGCTTTTTCTAAAGTTTGCTCAAAAACCGGAACAGCCTGTGCACCTGATATGCCGTATTTATTGTTCAATACAAAAAATGGCACACCTTGTATGCCAAGCTGGCGGGCTTCAGCAATATCATGTTTCACTTCATCAGCGTAAGCGTTGCTTTCAAGGGTTTGTTTTACTTCGGTGGCATCCAAACCTAATGCTACACCCAGTTCGATAAGGGTATCTTTGTCATCTATGTTTTTGCCATCGGTGAAGTATGCCTTAAACAATTGCTCTTCGGCTTCAATGCCCAGGCCATGTTTTTTGGCAAGATGGCTGTACCTGTGCGCGTTAAAGCTGTTGGCTACAATGGCTTTATCAAAGTTATAGGTTAAACCGGCCTCGGCAGCCATTTGGGTTACGTGGGCATTTAATTGTTTGGCATGATCTAAAGTAAAACCTTTAATTTCCGCCAGGTATTGGTCGATGTTTATATCAGGATCTGTTACCATATCAGGGTTAAGCTGGAAGCTTTTCCATTCAATTTCTATCTCATCTTTATGTTCGAAATGCTGCAAAGCATCTTCGAACCTGCGCTTGCCGATATAACAAAACGGGCACATCACATCCGACCATATTTCAACTTTCATAACTATCTGTTTATCCCAACAAAGATAGTTCGATACCGCAACATCACCGTAAGGGCAAAGTAAAAATTATCTGTTCACGTTAATCAAATATTGTGAAATGTATTTTCTATTATTGGGTAAAATTTACCTGAATAGTAATCATAACCGATATGAAAAAAACACTCATCGCTATTGTACTTTTTGCGCTATTGGCGCCATGCATAAAATTATATGGGCAGGTAGATACTGTCTCAAATATTTCAGATGGTGATAAAGTTTATGGATTAAGCAAATTCTGGTCGGAGGCAGCTAACAACTTCGTTTTTTTTGACCATGCAAAAATCGACTGGGACAGCGCTTACCGTGCCTATATCCCCAAAGTATTAGCTACAAAAAACACCTGGGATTATTACCGCGTAATGAAACGTTTTTGTTCCTTGTTAAAAGACGGGCATACTAATGTTTATGAACCCGGCTCCCTCTATAAAGGGTCAAGGTACCGTTATATTAATGTTGAAAATTTTGACCATAGGTTTTATGTAACCAATATCCCCGTTCAGTTTAAGGACCTCGTGCCCTTGGGGTCTGAATTAATAAGCGTTGACGGGCGAAACATACAGGAGTATGCTCAAAATGAGCTGATGCCTTATATCAGCGCATCAGCGCCGCAGCAGTTGTGGAACGATGCTTCGGTAAGCATGTTTTACGGAACAGATTCGACAAGAGTGTGGCATTTAAAATTACGCACGCCGAAGGGCGATTTAGTTAAATATGACTACCGGTTTCATCCAAACCGTGCGCAATGGGCAGGGCCCACAAATAACGTATGGAAAAGGTTTGAGTTTAAGAAGATTGAAGATGTTGGTTATATTAAAATAAACACCTTCGGGGATGAAAAAGTAATAGATGATTTTAAAGCCATATTACCCGATTTATATACCTGCAAAGGGGTAATAGTTGATATAAGGAGAAATGGCGGTGGAAGTACTGATATAGGCGCCGAAATTTTGAAATACTTTACAGATAAAAAAACGCTTATTGGCTCTAAATGGAAAACCCGCGAGAATTTGGGCGCATTTAAAGCATGGGGTCAATTTCAGTTAAAGGACACAACAAAGTTTGAACATCTTAGTGATTGGGACAAAAAAACCGTGTTAGTTGCCAAAGGCGATTATTGGTATCAAGGCGATACATCGTCATTTAACAATAATGTAACTGCGAAAAAAATCAGCGTTCCGCTTGTCGTGTTAACCAGCAATTATACTGCCTCTGCAGCGGAAGACTTTTTAATTATTTTGGACGGATTAAAGGGCAGGGCAACTGTTATAGGGCAACGCACTTTCGGCAGTACCGGGCAGCCAATGACATTTGATTTACCGGGGGGCGGCAACGCCCGGATTTGCACCAAAAGAGATACCTATCCCGATGGCCGTGAATTTGTGGGAACGGGTGTTAAGCCCGATATTGAAGTACCCCGAAATGTAAATGATGTAATTTTGGGCCGGGATACGGAGTTAGAGGTAGCATTAAATGAAATAAAAAAACAGATAAAATAGATTTTTTATCCCAAAATTGTCGCTTCTTTTATCCCCCCGTTCGGTTCATTTTGCCACAAAAAAAGAGCCTGCCGAAGCAAGCTCTTTTTAAAATAACATTTATGCTGATGGCCTATTTAAAATCGTCAGCAGTAACGCTGGCATTCAATTTCACATCAGTTACGGTCATCACAAAGCTTTGGTCCTGTCCGCCTGCCGATACGGTTATAGCTTGTTTATAAGGGAACACAATGTTGCCAACTTTGCGATAGTCGCTAAGTTCAAGCGTTTGCATGACTGTGTTGCCGCCGCTTGTAGTTGTGGTTTCATTTTTCACCAACAGCTTGCTGTTTACATCGTAGTATTCGGTTGATGTTTTGCCGGTTGGGTCGGTAACATCAATTTGGTAAGCATCAGCGCCGTTTACTTTTTGTACGCCTTTTACAGCCAGTTTAAATGCCGGGTTGTTTAAATAATCAAGCTGCTCGGTTAACGAAGTGAATACTTTTTTCTGGGCAATCTCATCAGCGGTCATATCCTTTTTGTTGCCCATTTGAAGCTGGTAGCCTTTATCGCCGTCAAATGCCGATTTCATTACTACATTGCCACCCATGGTAATGCTCATTGATTCTTTATTGGGCGCAAGTTTTTTCTCGCTTACATTCAGCGTCATACCTTGCATGGCCATGGTCAGGGTAACATCTACCGAAGTGATCTTACCCAATTCGGCAGCGCCGCCTGTTGCATCGATGTAGCTTTTTATTACATCACTTGCTTTTACATCAGGCACGGCCTGTGTTTGCCCTTCAACTACGGGGTTTGCAAACTTGTCGAACAGTTTAACAGGATAACCTAATTTTTTAACCCCGTCAAGCATTTTTGAGGCGTTGCCTACTATTACAACGCGGGTATTATCGTAGTTTATATACTTTTGGGCCACACGCAATATATCATCGGCAGTTACCGCGTTCACCCTTTGCAGGTAGGTTTTATAAAAATCAGCAGGGAGTTTATTTATAAGTATAGTGCTGGCAAAAGTGGCAGTACGTGCCGGGTCTTCCAAACCAAGGGCGAATGAGCCATTGTACAGCGCTTTGGCATTGCGCAGCTCTTCATCCGATACCTTTGCACCGCGGATAAGTTTCACCTGGCCTAAAAACTCAGCGGTGGCGCTATCAGTTTTGGCCGTGCGTACAGCGGCCGATGCCTGGAAAGTAGTTTGAAATCTGCCCGAACCAAGCGTAGAATAAGCGCCATAGGTAAAGCCATGCTTTTCGCGGAGGTCCATAAACAAACGGCTTTCGGCGCCGCCGCCCAAAATATAATTGGCCAGCAGCACCGCAAAGTAATCGGGATTATTTTTCTTCAGGGTAACCAGGTTAACAACCTTTATTTCGGATTGAACTGCACTTGGCACATCAACCACATCAATTTCAGTTTTGATGGGATTTGGCACAGTTGCCAATACAGGCAGCTTTAAAAGCGTCCCTTTCCAGCTGCCAAATACTTTGGTTGCCAGCAGTTTTGCTTTTGCCGGGGTTATGTCGCCAATAATGGTTAAGTATGACCTTGATGGCGTAATATATTTTTTGTAAGCTTCCTTTATATCCTGTAAAGTAAGATTTTGTATGCTTTCTTCGGTTTCAAACTCCCCGTTCGGGTGTGTTTTACCATACACAAGCGCATTGGTTACCCTTGATGAAATGGCAGGCGCGCTTTTTTCTTCCGTTTTCAAAGCAGTAATGGCTTGTGTTTTCAGTTTATCAAACGATTCCTGTGTAAAGGCCGGTTCTTTCAGCGCAAGGCCCATCAGGTTAAACGCGTTTTTAAAATATCGGGTAAGCGCCGAAGCGCTGCCCCCATCGGAATTAAGGCTTACATCGGCCCCTATTTTATCAACGGCCTCGTCAAAAGCGGCTTTGGGCATTCTTTTGGTGCCTTCGTTAAGCATGCTGCCCATCAGGTTTATCACCCCGGCCTTTTTGCCTTCAGTTCTGGGGCCTGCATCAATTACAAAGCTTGCCGAAACTTTTGGCAGGCGGTGGTCTTCAACTATTAAAACGGTAATGCCGTTTTGCAACTTATAAACTACTGGGTCTTTTATGGTCAACGCGGGCGCTGGTCCCGGTTTTGGTTGTTTCGTACGGTCAATGGTTATTTGTGCCTGCGCATATTGCATCAATAATGCACCGGCAGCTATCATTATAAATTTCTTCATTGTTTTTGTTGCTACAGGTTATTATTGGACTTGATTTTTTGCTTTGCCGGGAAGGTAATATAATACCAGGCGCTGGTTTGTGCTTAAATATTTGCGTGCCGCATCCCTAATTTCTTCCCTTGTTATCGATCGTATAGTTGCCAGTTCTTCATTAACCTCGTTGGTGTCTTTGTGAAAAAAGGTATAGCCGTTGGCCAGGTTTTCGGCAATGCCAACCATGCGGGTATTGGCGCTTACAAAATTATCTTCAAACTGGTTTTGCAATTTCTGATAATCCTCGGGGCTTATCAGGTCGGTTTGCAGTTTAACTATTTCCTCGTCCATATCGCTCAGCAAGTTGGCAGGCGCGGCCCCGCCGCTTGGCAAAGCGCCCACAATATACATCCCGTAATCTTCCAGTGGATAATTAAACGCGAAAACCTGCAGGGCGTCCTTTTTATCATCCACCATTTTTTTGTACATCCTTGAGCTTGCCCCGCCTGAAAGTATGTTCGATATCATCTCCATTACTTTCGAGTCGCGGGTGGCCCTGCCAGGCACGCGGTAGGCCGCTAAAATGGCAGGTATCTGTATGTTAGCGTCATAAGCCGTATCGGTGATTTGTTTAGTGATAGGATCATCCTCAATCTTATTATAAACAACAGTGTTGCCGCGTGGTATGGGGCCAAAATATGCTGCTATAAGTTCTTTTGTTTTGGCCACGTTAATGTCGCCGGCTATGGTTAAAACAGCGTTATTGGGTGCGTAATACAGTTTAAAAAAATCTTTAAACTCACTCAGTTTAGCAGCGTCGATGTCTTTCATGGCGCCAATTACGCCATTATGGTAAGGATGTTTGGTAAACAACGCATCGCCAATATCATTGATCACATTGCCGTAAGGACGGTTATCAAAGCTGGAACGTTTTTCCTCTTTTACTACCTCGTCCTGGGTTTTTACGCCTATGTCGTTTATTACCGGGTGCATCATGCGCTCGCTTTCAAGCCATAAACCGGTTTCAAGATCGTTTGACGGGAATACCTCGTAATAAAAAGTCCTGTCCTGCGTGGTGTTGGCGTTGTTTTGACCGCCATTTGCCGATACGATCTTCATAAACTGGCCGCGCTGAATATTTTCACTTCCTTCGAACAGGAGGTGCTCAAAAAAGTGTGCGAAACCGGTACGGCCTGCTTCTTCGTTTTTTGAGCCTACGTGGTACATCACAGTTACTGCCACCACCGGGGCATGATGGTCATCGTGCAGAACTACGTGTAAGCCGTTGGGCAAGTCGTATTCTGTAAAATCTACTTTTTGTGCCTTCGCGGTTAGCCCTGTGAAGGCTAATGTGGTTAGGGCGCATAAAACTTGTTTAGGTAAATTCATATAAATTGATTTGAGGCTAAAATATTAAAATTGTTTTAAATAGTTGAGATAGGGAATGTTATATTGTGTTAATATTTGGCTAAAAAAATATCTCTTCGATTATTTCTATTTCATTACAATATAAATTTTAATAAATTAGCTTGCTTGTAATTGGTTGAATAAGTTGGATTAAGTTGATTAAGTGAGTGGTTAAATACTGCTGCAAACAACTCAATCACCTCATTCAACTTAATACAACCAATAACCAATAAAACCAAAATGCCCCATATCCCCTTAGATGAAAATCTCCCTGGCATAACCGGCCTGCTTAATTACCGCCAGGATACTGCTTTGCCTATAAGGCAGCTTACGCAAATACTATTGCGAGGTGAATCAACCCTGACAGAAGGCGAGCGGGAACTGATAGCTACGGTGACATCGCAGGGTAACCAATGTAAATTTTGTACCGCTGCACATACCGCGGCCGCCGATGCTCTTTTGGGTGAACGTGAAACTGCTGAGATGGTAAAGCATGACCCTGAAAATGCGCCAGTGAGCGAAAAAATGAAGCAGTTGCTTGAAATTGCCCGCAGGGTACAGGCAGATGCGCGTACTGTTAGTACCGGGTTGGTTGAAAAAGCAAGAAATGCAGGCGCTACTGACCTGGAAATACATGATACGGTACTAATTGCTGGCTTGTTTTGCCTGTACAATAAATATGTTGACGGGCTGGCAAGCGTTACCCCTACCGACCCGGCTTTTTACGACAGGCTGGCTAATATTTTAAAAACCAACGGCTATTTACCATCAGCAAACCGGTACGCAAGCCTAAACGAAACTAAATAAATGAAGAAACAAACCAAACCAGCTATTTTTTGGTGGGGCATAGTATTGCTCGTCATCCCCGGCCTTATACACGCATACCTGCTGATGCCTTTCCCTGGCAGCCAGGATTTAAACGCTATAACGGCATCGTACTACCTTGAAAAAATTGTGCTGCCATTGCGTATAATAGGCGGCATTATGATAGTTTGGTATTTGGTTAAGTACTATTCGAAAAATAAAAAAAGCGGCAAGATTATAAAAGTGGCGGTTTTGGCATTGTGCCTCATAAGTTTTTATTACACGGATATTGCCTACAAGGCCGAATTGATGTTTGAAGAACCACAGGTTATAAAATTTGCCAATGCTATTAATAATAAGGTGCCCGAAAATTTAGTGATCATCGGCGTGGTTAACAATGGTGTGGCCAAAGCATATCCGCTTGATTATTTAGCTTATCATCATAAAGTGCAGGACAATGTTGGGAACGAGCCGGTGCTGGTTACCTATTGCAGTATGTGCCGCACAGGCCGGGTATATAGCCCCATAATAAATGGCACAAGGCAAAATTTTCGTTTGGTTGGCGCCAGGCATTATAACGCCATTATTGAGGATGAAGGAACAAAAACATGGTGGTACCAGGCTACAGGAAATGCGGCGGTGGGCAAATTAAAAGGCCAGCGTTTGCAGGAACTGCCTTACGAACAATCAACCCTTGCATCGTGGTTAAACAAGCACCCAGGTTCGCTGGTGTTACAACCAGACCAGCATTATTTAAGTGACTATGCCGACCTTAAAAATTACGACCGTGTACAATCTGTAGACAGGGACAGTACTTTAAAAAACAAGGATTCGCTGATCCGGAGGAGCTGGATGGTGGGCGTAATTGCCAATGGCCAGCCCAAAGCCTACGACTGGAGGCACCTGTTTAAAAAACGCCTGCTGAACGATAAGATAGTAATAACGCCATTGTTGCTAACTATTGAGCCTGACAGCCTTACCTTCCATGCATTTAATAGCTATGTTAACGGTAAAATTTTGCATTTTAAGCTGGATAGTATCGGCAATATAACCGACCAGGAAACGGCATCGGTGTGGAATTGGGATGGCTTAAGTACTGCGGGAACATTAAAAGGCAGCCAGCTAAACAAAATACAATCCTACCAGGAGTTTTGGCACTCGTGGAAACATTTTCATCCTAATACTTTGTTTTGGAAGGAATGATTTGCTTTACAAATCAGACTTACGAAGTTTTTAAAACTTCGTAAGTCTTTCGAGTTTTAGCTTGGCTCCAGGTCGTCTTACTTCATCCTCAACCCATCAATAGCTGCTTGCAAATTGGTTGTAAGGTCCGCAAAATATCCTTTTTGGTTTGCGATGGTAGCTGTTTCGCTAATATGATTGCTGTCAGCTTGTAACTGGCCGATGTATTTTGCCCATGAGCTGGCTTGGGCTGGCGTCATATATTTCAAAGGGACAGCGTTAAGGGCGCTAACCAAGTCCTTGGCTTTGCTTTGGGCTGTAGCGCCATCGTTAGCCGTAATGGCATCTTTAATAGCCGAAACACATTCTTTTACGTGATCTATTCCTTTGCTGAGTGTTATAACCTGCGCTTTGCCTTGTATAAATAAAACCGACAGGATAGCAGATAAAAAAACCGTTTTTAAATATTTCATGAGGGAAGATATAAAAATGTTTTCGTTTATGGTTGACTTTTGATGTTTAAACGCGAAAAATGGGTTCCAAGCTGCAATTGGAAACCCCTTACCGGTTAATTGTCTGCCAAAACATGCCACAAGCGGTACGCTTTGTCGCGGGGGGCTTTGTTAATTCGCAACCACAATCTGTGTAGGCTGTATTCCAGTTGTTAACGTGTATTCCAATTTGCCCGTTTTGTCAAATGCGTATAATGTGCCATTTGATGCTGAATTTTTACCATCGCCTACGTACACTTCTCCTGTTGCAGGATTGGCAGCTATACATGTAGGTTGGATAAATGATGTTCCGTCAATAACAAAGGCAGCGCAGGTGTGCGTTATACTGTTATAAGCGATTAGCTGATTTTTTACATTAAAAAAGTAGGCAAAGTTTCCTTGCGCTGCTAAAGTTAAATTATTTTGTAGTAGCCCCTGCTTTTGTTGAACTGATACCGTATTTGTATTACTGTTAATTATAGTCAGCCCTCCATTAAAATTGTTCAATTCAGCAGTTACTGTTCCATTATACCCAATATAATTACCACCATCGTCATCAAATGGCGAAAGCGTGTATACATTTCCATTACCATCAGCGGCCACGGTTATTGGCTCTGGTATAACCGTAAATACTGCGGCAGACAAAGTTAATGTGGCTAAATCAATTACCGATACGGAGCCAGCCATATTATTATAACCACTAGCTACATATAATTTATCGTTTGCTACCGCTATACCTGAACCTCCAACAGCATTTATAGTTTTTGTTACAGCAAAGTTTGTAGTATCATATACTGTTATACCGGCACAGGTTAAAAATAAATTATCCTTGTAAAACGCAACTCCGGTGGAAGGGTTATTGCTGTTGTTAATTTTAACCTGTTTAATTAATTTACTTGTTTTAGCATCAACAACTGTCATTGTACCGAAACTGATAATGTACATTTTTGAACCGTAAATATATAAATTGGTGCCCCCGCTTATTGGCGTTCCGTTAGCCATACTATATTGATCAGTGATAAGTTTTTTTGAAGCGGGGTTATAGTTCATTAATGAACCAGGGGTATAATGAGGCACGTTCTCGCCGGAAGCAGTATCAAGAGTATACCCATTTAATTCCCCGCCGCTGAGTACAAATATGTTGACAGGCGCGGCAGAGCCTGTTGCTGGCGCCATGTTGTCTTTATGGCACGAAGCCAGTGCAATTAGTAAAGCTAATACAATTACAAAAGATTTTTTTTTTGATGTTTTCATGATATACCATTTTTAATAGTCTTGTTAGTGGATTTAAGGGATGCACGTAAAGGGGCAATTGTTTACCTACAAATGTGGACAGGCAAAAAATCAAACCATATTATTTTACATGAAGCAGGGGTATTGCTTGATGAATGATGATAATTGTTCGTGCATGTGAGCAGCAATAGCTTTGTGATTAATGGGTTAAGGTATATTTTGCTTGATTTTATGGCAAGATTTAAAGATGTGAATGTATGTTCGGCAATACGGTAGCCAATGCGTTGCACATGGCTTGCGCCTGCTTTTTTTTGACCGTTAAATTACCCATCGGAATGCCAGGATAGGCAAAATGATTAATTTGCGCCCGGACTTATCGATTATTGAAACCTCCCTTAAAATTAACTTATTTGATAGCATCGGGCATGATGAATATTTTGGAACATGCTCAGTTTATACATGACTCATATGATATTTAAGCCACCCGGATTGCCAGGTGGCTTAAATATCCCGGCATTTGTTGAATACGGCCTTTAGTATTTCTTATTTACGGTACTCCAGTAGCAAAGTGTCCATATCTTTCATAAGCGTGGCCACTTGCTCATCGCTGGTGCCGTCGTAAACGCCGCGCATTCTCTTTTCTCTGTCCACTAAAACCAGGAAACCTTCATGGGCAAATCCGCCCGGTCCCTTCGTATCATCATCAACCGATACCTGGTAATCGTTTTTAGCAAGCGAATAAATGGATTGTTTACTGCCCCATAAAAACTCCCATTGAGTCCCTTCAACGCCCAGCTTTTTAGCGTATTGCTTTAGCTTCCAAGGCCTGTCGTGTATCGTGTCAATGGTATGCGATATTAATTTTACTTCCGCGTTATTGCTGTATTTTTGATAAACCTTCAGCATGTTGCGCTGAATTATCGGGCAGACATCCGGGCAACTGATGAAAAAGAAATCAGCTACATAAATTTTGCCGTCAAAGTCATGACCAGTCACTACTGTACTATCCTGGTTAACAAACCGGAATTGAGGGATAGTTTTGTAGATGGTATCAACAATTGTTTTGCCATCTACAGTTTTCTGAACGGGCTTTCTGATACCAAGGATAGGTAAGTTTTGAACGTCGGGACTGCTGCATGAGCATAGCATCGCTGTTATAAGCGATATTAATATTATTTTTCTTTTCATTTTTTTGAAGTATGATTTTAATTTTTTTGTTTAATAATGCATTTCGTTGCTTTCGCTTGTTGCTTTAGCTTTACCGTCAGCAGTTCCAAATGGGATAATAAGTTTAAAGCTGATATTCCGGCCCATATTATAAATGCCCTGGTTTTGCCGTGTTACAGTAACTGGCTGCCCGTTATATGCCAGGAAGTACTGCGCAAGATTTAAATGGTCGGCGTAGGCAACATTTGTGAGATTGGTACAATTGACATATAAAGAACATAGCACCTTACCCGTTTTAGCATTTACAAAATTGGTACCAACCCCTGCGTTAAACAGCGTGTAGGCGGCAGATGGAATCTCGGTATAAAGCGCGCTGTAAATATCATTCTGCGCCCAGTCGTGTTGCAGGCCAAGCTTAATATAAGTTCCCTGAAGTATTGAGTTATGCCTGTCATCAAGCCTGAACTTAATTTCGGAGGTTAAATGTGGTGCAGGTATCCATGGAATATGACTGGTGGAATCTGATGAATTAGGTAGATGGGAATAAATGTAGGTGAACCCATTATCTATTTCCAGCCATTTGGCGCCAGATGGATGGATGTTCAAATAGCCCGAAATCCCGGTAATAATAGCAGTATTTGAAGATACATACTGGTAAACCGGGTACCCCTGCGACACAGAATCGGTACGGTCGGCAAAAATGAAGTTGCTGATGTGATTGTAAAACCCGTCTGCTTCAAAGCTGACATCCCTACCGTTATAGCCATAGGCAATGTCAACCTGGTAACCTTGCTCGGCTTTTAGGTTTATGTTTCCGAGTTGCACTGCATTTGAGCCAATGTTGAGTCCGTTGCTGGTTAGTTCGTTAATGGCCGGGGCACGGTAGCTTTTCGAAATGTTGAGCTTTACATAATTATTATCAGGTAGCCGATAGGATGCGCCGATGCTGCCCGACGGGCCGGTATAAGTATTGTTAAACCCGGTGAACTGAACCATAGAGCCAGGGGTTCCCGACGGAACGATGCTACCAGCGCCGTTGAGTGACATGGCATCCCCAACAAAATCTGTCCGGTCAAAGCGAAGTCCGCCGCTGAGGGTAAGGTTGTTAAAGTTTTTTTCAATTATAGCATAGCCGCCAATTTCGAAGTTGGTGTAATTAGGTATTTCATAGTCTGCTACGTATGGCGCAGGCGGAGCAGCGCCATTGTGTTGAAATTCGTAGATGCCATTAATGCCCGTAGTAAGTTTCAACCCTGATTGGCCACCTGCTAACTGGTATTTTAAGGAGTAGGGGATATCGTTTACCAGCAAATTGCCGGAACCGACGATGCCTGTGTCAATATCATGGTGAACGCTTTGCGTAAAACCAATATCAAAACCAATTCTGCCTTTGCCAACGTTAATACTGTTTTGCCACCATGCCTGGTATTCATCCAATATCTTGTCGCCGGCAATGTTTGCTGCATAGGATAAAAAATCGGACCTTGTAGGATAAACCTGCCCATTTTGCGGGGTATCGAACATGAAACGACCCGTGCTGTCACGGTTGCCATCCGGTACTTCGATCCGCCTGTGAAGGGCGCTCAAAGTGAGGCGCGAATATCCCCAGGACCTGTTGAGGCCAAGGGTTAACCGGGCGTTTACCTGGTTCCAGGCGGTGCCCCACACAAAGCCATCTTTAGGGTCCGAATAACTATGCGCTTCTTCGCCACTCGTCGTAAGGGCCCATACAAAACCATTATGATTACCTGCTACATGTAAGGATGTTCCTAAGTAGCCATTGTTTGTATGATATTCTGTAAGCAGGCTTCCGGCTACTACTCCATTTTCGGGTAATGGTTCAGATTTAAAACTAATTACCCCTGCCGCTGCACTTGCGCCATATTGCAACGACGCAGGCCCACGGATAACTTCCGCAGCATATACCGCATAAGGATCTATTAAAATACCGTGGTCGTCGCCCCATTGAAAGTCTTCTTGTGGCACGCCATCCATAAGTGTCAACACACGGTCGAACCCAAGTCCGTTAATCTGCGGCTTGGTTGTGCCCGCACCCTCAGTTGTTTCATTGATGCCCGGTTGCGCAGCTATTTCATCAATAGCCGTGTTTGAGACGTCTTGTAACATCATATTATGGGTAACTACCGTTATGGGTATAGTTGCCCGCTGTTTGGTTGTAGTGTTGCCAAGGGCTGTTACCACAACATCGGCCAATTCATAATTGGAGGCCGATAGTTTAAAATCAACAGAATAGGTATTGCCGAGGTCAATTACTTTGGTGGCGCTTGCATAACCTATTGCGGTTACTTCGACCAAATATTCGCCCTTGGGTAGCTGTTTTAATACATAAATACCACTGGTGTCAGTGCTTGCCCCGATTTTTAGATCGGGGATAGTGATGGTCGCACCAGGTATTGGCAAACCAGTACTTTTGTCGGTTATTTTACCCGCTATCCTGCCGTTGCCCGTTATTGGGATGGCCAATACAGATGCGCTGAACAATAAAAATAATAGTATATAAAATAGCTTAATAAAGCCTGGTTTAGTTTTCATGAAAATCAGTAAAATGATATAAATTTTATTGATGAACATTGCCTTTGACGGCATTAGGTGCGATGTTTTTGCACGAACTGCGGTGGATGCAATAGAGCCAGCAGGACGGAAAACCGCCTGTTTTACAAATTGCAAAGGCAAATAAAGAAGGGATTTAGCCCAACTGAGGGGGCTGGAAGATGGGGAGGTCAACAACAGGCAAAGCAATGCGGTGATTGGGCACCTGCATTACCTGCAATACCTGCGAATAAAACCGGATATCGGGCTTTTTGCTGACAAAGGCTTCCTGGAAAAGATTTTTTTGCGACCGGCGTTCATCATTTTTCTCTTTTTCCTGCGCCAGCTTTATCTTTTTTATGAAATAGCATTTGCCATTACAGTGCAGCCATGGTTTATCCCGGTTTTCGCAAAGGTGCGTGGCGATGTAATTTCTATTCAACTCAAAGCCCGCATAAATAAATAAGCGGGAAAAATTGGCAGAAACCGACGCAACGATAAGTAAGTAAGCAATAAAGTGGCGTACCATATTGCCGCAAAGTTAACGCGATGCGGTCAAAGGTGTTATGATGAACGAAAATTTATTTAATTTATATTATCTCTAAATAAGCAGGCAATGAACAAAAACACTTCAGCTATCTTTATGGCAGGTTTCAGGGATATTTATTTGTTGACGTACCCTTGTCAAAACAAAGGCAATATTATCGTCAATCTCTTTTTCGCTTAGGTTATGATCGAATTTAATGTTATCCCAGTTGCTTAATATATTTTTCAGGGATGCTTCAATTCCTGGATTTTCACGAAGCAACTTGTTTAATTCAGCCAACTCCTTCCTGGTAGCTTCTTTGCCTGCTTTTTTTGCTGCAAGGGTTAAGATACGGGCCTCGGTATTCATATTCTTATTGCAAACTGGTGGTTTTAATTACCAAAATAACCGCACCCGACACGAAGCTTTATTTACTTATTACCATGCAAGTGAAATCATCAGGATTTTTTTATATAAGACAGTACAATTAAAAAAGCGTTGCAATTATTCTCAATTCCGCTAAAAAAATAGCCATCATAGAAAATCCCGCCACCAGCTAAGCTTATTTTGCAACATTATAAAAAGAAAAAAGCCTATTTATCAGCGCGTTTTAGCGTAGTATGCAGCTTTGTCCCCTGGTAGGTTACCGTCATTGCAATTGAGTCGCCGTCGGCATAATATTTACCGCTATGCGGGATCGGGTTGCCATCGTCATCGTTGATATCGAAAGTGATGTCATTGCCATTTAATTTAATATGGTCAATTGGTTTCGGCTCTCCCTGTGCCTGGGCGGTGCCAGTTACCTTATCGCCATCAATATTAAAAACATAGGTTACCGGGTAATCGTTGCCATCAGGCGCCTTTATTGAGCCTGTCCATTTACCGGCAATACCACCAATCGCCGCAAGGCAAACCATAAAACAACATACCAATGCTGTAGTTGTAAAAGCTCGTGTTTTCATAATTTGAATTTTTAATATGATGCAGGATATATAAAAATGGTTACAGCAAACGACGGATTTTAGTATAAATATTTTGAAAAGCTGATAAATAAAAAAAGCCTCGCACAAGGCAAAGCTTTCCTAAATTTTTATGAACAGGAGCGATAAATAATTATTTAGCGTCGCGTTTTAATGTAGTATGTAATTTCTGGCCGCCAAAATCTATGTCCATGCCAACTGAATCAGCATCGGGATAAAATTTGCCGGTATGTTTATAATCTGCCCCGTTAACAGAAACACTAAATGTAAAATCTGTTGCACTTATTAATTTCCCTTCAGTTATTGCAATTTCGCCCTCCGGGGTTGCAGCAGTACCGGTTAATTTACCGCTGTCGGTTTTAAAAACATAAGTGAGGGGAATCTCGTTACCATCAGGTGTTTTAAGGGTTCCTGTCCATTTACCGGCTAAGCTGCCCGCTATTGCAAAGCAAACCATAACGAAGCATACGAGGGCTACTGTTGTGAAGATCTTTTTTTTCATGATTTAGTTTTTTTATAAGATGAAGTATTTGGCTTTCTGTTACAACCAAGGTATGATTTAATCGTGAGAATCAAGAACCAAGAACCAAAGTAGGAAGCGCCAATAGTTTTCCTTTTATCCTGGCTTTTGATTCTTGCTTCCTGGCTCTATTATTTATTTAGGCCTTGTAAGTTTAATATGTCCTTTATTGCCTTCGAAGGTTACATCCAGGCCAACCGAATCGGCGGGGTTATAGTATTTTCCTTTGTGTGCGTAAGTAATGCCCTGTACAGTAACGCTAAAGCTTACGTTATCACCGGTTACTTTACCGCTATCGATAGGTACACTCATTCCCGATGTTTCAAGCGTGCCGGTTAATTTATCGCCATCAATTTTAAATGAGTAGGTAAGTGGGTAAGCATTGCCATCAGGGGCATTAAATGTTGCCGACCATTGGCCGCTCATATCCGCTATTACAGCTGCAAAGCAAACTGCAAAAAAACATAACAAGAGGGTTGTAGTAACTATCTTTCTTTTCATGATGCAGGGATTTTTATCTAAGATAGAGATAAATGAGAAAATGTTACATCCGGCCAGAAGTTTTTTTAAGGTGTACCATTCATCTTACATTTTTTAAAAAATGTATTAAGACCCAAAAGGACCAGGGCGCTTTAACCTTTTATTGCGCCCTTTTCAGCGTGGTATGTGCCCGCGCATCGCCAAGGCTGATATCTACCCCAACCGAATCGCCGTAAAAACGACCGCTATGGTCAATTTCCATATTGTTTATTACAACGTTAAAGCTAATGCTGTCGCCGGTAATTTTGCCATCGTTTATCGGCAGGTCGCCTTTTGGCGTTTTTGCAGTGCCCGATAACTGGTTACCGTCAATTTTAAAGTTGTAAAGCAACGGGTATTCATCGCCCTGGTCGGTTTTTAGTAAACCTGTCCATTTGCCGTTCAGGTTTTCGTTGGTTGCCGAAGCATAAAAAAAGCAGGTCAGAAATAAGAAAGTGGTTAAGATCCTTGTTTTCATTATTGTAATTTTTTGCTACAAAAGTATGGTTGCCATTAAAGCTTATCATAAACTGTATGTTAAGTTTTTGTATTGAGTTATTTACATTTAAGAATTTATTAACATCGGAAAGATTGTTAACAATATAGAGAGGGTGCCTGATAGGAAAAGAAAGTCTTTGGGGCGTGGCGAAAGTAGAATGCGGCTAAACTAATTGTTCCTTTGAAGTGTAGATGATAGGTTCACCCAAATCAGCTTCTAACTTCGCTAAGGTTTTAAGCGTTAAATTATGACTGCCTTTTAGCCATTTATTGATTTCCGATGGCTTTTTGTTGAATTTTTCAGCAAGAGATTTTTGGGTATAGCCTTTTGCAATTAATATTTGGTTAATCCGTAATACTATATGAGTGTACTGGCGTACAAATATCCGTTCTTCTTCCGGGGTTTCGCTTTGGATTCTATCGGCAACTTTGCTTCTCATTTTAGGTTAATTTATTTTATTGCCGTAATAAAATTCTTGCCTTTCTTTAACCTCTTTTAAAAGATTGTCAACGGTTTCATTTATTTCAGGGGGTATTATTAGCCCTATGTTTTTATCTTTCTGAATTAAAATTGACGCCGCATAATAAATCGGTTTGAAATGTTCTGTAAACTCCTTTCCAAATTCATTCTCGGTGAATAAATTAAATATAAAACTAATCTGGTGATGTACAAGAAAATGTAATAATATGGCTGAAGATAACTGTAAATAGCCCTCATCTCCTAAGTTTTTATTTTTTACAAATTCCTTAAATCGATTTATAGCATACTTTATTTCACCATTCCATAAGTTGACAGCGATATCTAAAATCCACCCATTTTGATCTGCGTTATTTTTAATTATATATTCGGTGATTAATTTCTTGGCTTCTGACTTATTTTTATTCAGACTATAGAAAATCATTGATAAAGTTAATAAGGAGTCAGTGTCTCCCCCTTCAATCGCCATTAAATAATATTTTTCTGCTTCTTCAAATTGTTGATGATTATGATAAAGAAATCCTAGCTTAAACATGGCTCCAATATGTTTATTTTCAATCGCCATTAAATAATATTTTTCAGCTTGTTTAAATTGTTGCTGTCCATCGTAAAGCAATCCCAAACAAAGCATTGCAACAGTATTCCCCAAATTAACAGCCATTAAATAATATTTTTCCGCTTCAACAAAGTTAGATTGAATATCAAAGTTGTACCCAGTCAATAGCAATTTGGCCTCGTATTCTTGCTCTATTTCATTTGCTAAGCGTAATGCTTTACGCCAATCATTATTATCAATAGCTAACTCTATTTTTTTGAAGATATCAATAGTTAAAACAGGCAATTGCTGTTTTAAATCAGTTGCTATTCCTTTTAATTGAACAGTACGCCTTATAAGTTCATCCCTTTCATGAAAAGTGATGTGTTTTGATTGTGCAATTGCTTTAGTTAACAATGCGGCTTTATTGGGATCTATTTTTCCAGCTTTCAAGATATTCAGATGCGTGATTGCCAATTGTTTCAGTTCCTCTGCGCTATAAAAATTTTCCAAGAAAATAGTTAAATACTTTGCCTTACGCTTTTCATGCGGGCTACCCTGTGTAAAAATCAACCATAAATTAAAAAACCTTTCAGATAGTCTATAGAGATGGTTTTTAGTATCGGTTTTAATTACCTCAACTATTCCTTTATCACTCAATTGCTTTAGTTGTGCAGAAACGGAATTATTATCTATGTGGGTAGCTTCAGTGATTTCTTTAGTGCTCGCTGCTTCCCATATAAAAGCCATCTGTAGTACGATTTTTCTTTGGGCAGATGGCAGGTTGTTTAATCGCTCCTGGTATAGTGGAGTAACCTGATCCATTATAAGGCGTAAGTATTCATACCCCGTTTCCTGGGCATTGGTTAAAAGGATATTTACAAAAAATTGTAACGTCCTTGGGAGGCCATCGGTTAATATACGCACCGTTTCTAATTGGCCGGTTTGTTTTTCAACAAATGTTTTTAGTTCCGGCTGTCCTAGTTTTTCAGACCAGTGTAATAATAATGTTTTAACTTCTTCGCTGGTAAGGGGCGGTAAGTTTAATATCCTGAAGAACTCGTAAAATGGCCGGTCGTATTTCCAAAAATGTTCGGTCATGCGGGTGCTTCCGCCGATGATCTTTAAATCATCAAAATTGAGCAGGTATTCTCTCAGTAAGGCCGCATCATCTTTCAGGTTTTCAAATATCCTGTCGATATTATCCAAAAGCAATACCACTTTTTTACCTGACTTATTTATTGCATCATGAACAGCACTTACCAGTTTACGTGAATAATTTTGCGCATTATCATCCCAATCAGGGAATGTTACCTCAACTTCCGCATGTTCAAGTTCCTGCAATATTTCTTCCCACAGGTCACTCAGTCTAAGAATATTAGCCTGTTCCTCCGCAAGATTAATGGCGATATAATTTTTACTCAACTCTTCGTCCGTGTCAATTTCTATTTGTATCCGCTTTAATAAAGTTGATTTACCACTCCCTCTGCGGCCCAATAAAAGATAATGCTGCACAGACCCTTTCATTGGGTTGCGGCGTATATCTTCCATAATAATTTCATACTCGTGTTTGCGAATAATGAAACTTTCCTTAATGCTTTCTGCATCTGCGTTGGCAGACTGGTAAAAGCGGAATCCGGTGTGTAATAATTGATCAGCCATTGTAAACGGGAAATTTTCTTAACCAAAATTGTTGTAAAAAGGGTGAAATGAAACGGTAAACATGTTTATCCGTTTCTACCAGGTAGCCATCATATAATAGCTGCTCCACGAAATCCATATAATCATCTTCACGCTTAAATTGCGGGTCATTTGCTTTATTATAGATTTCCTGAATAGTGATGGTATCGTATTTTGCAGTATATTTTAGTATTTCATTAATGAAAGGGAAAACGTCTTTATGATAATCTTTTAACCGTATCAACCAATCATCAAAGTTTTTATTTTCATGAATAACCTGCTCAAATGCTTCATCAATTATATCTGTTATAATGCTTGGCTGTTGTTTTTGACGGGCTATCAAATCAATTTGCTCTACCATTAACTGTATATAATAGGGCAATAAGTGGTTGATCTTTGTTTTCAAATGACCTATTACCCCGGGCGGCAACTGGATAGTAGCCCCTTTAGTGATCTGAGCAATTAGCTGATCTGCTTCATCAGATGTTAAGGCGTCTGTTTTAATCCGGTGAAGGTCATTGATAAGTTTGGGTCGATCTATCGTATTGATCACAAATTCGAGCCCTATCGAACCAGCATACACCAGTGTGAAGTGTTTAAAATCGCTATTGCTTCTTAATTCCCTTAGCGTGTGCAGTATATCTATAGCATCCTGTTGGTTCCCTTGCTTATTTAGCTTATTAATTACTTCGGCAAATTCATCTAAAAATATTACGGTGTTAACTTGCGTGTTCTTTAATTCAGGAATGAGGTTCCTTAGCTCTTTTTCATAATTTATTTCGTTACCCTTTAATTTTAGCCCTGACTTAGTGATTTCCTCAATACCATATTTTGTTAAACACTGAGTAATAAAAGTTTTTGCTTTAACCGCTTTATTGGCACACTGTAGTATCAAATCAAATAACCTGTTATAAAATTCATCTTTTGTTTTTACGCCTTCAATGTTTTGATAAATACAGGCGTAATTTTCAAGTGGATTATCAGCAAGATCCTGCATAATGGAGGATTTGCCAACCCTTCGTGGGGCTACGAAAAGTATATGGTTGCCCTTGGCAACTTCGCGCCAAAAATATTCATTGATGTGATCCCTTCTTAAGTATCGTTGCCCAGACGCCGCATCGCCAGTAATTGTATTGGGTGAAACCCATTGATTTGCCATTTGCCAATAATTTTATTGGTACAAATATATGCCAATAATTTCATTGGCAAAATATTTACCAATAATTTTATTGGTAAATTTATTCTATGATATACGAGCTAATGTTGAACTTGCTATTCTATAAAAGTCGATTATCTGTCCATTTCTCCCACTATCCTAACCACAAAACCACAACCACCACCACCAACCTGCTAAAATCCTGCTATAACTTGCTAAAAATCATCCATTATAAACTTTAAATCTCCGTACTTTTGAAATGCTGTAAGTTTATTACAAGCTTATGCCTGATCATACGTTAAGATAATTTAAGTGGATATGATAAAGAAACTTTGTTTATTGCTTATGGCCTGCTGTGGCTTTTCGGCTTATGCACAAAAGCAGGATTACCCCATTCAACCGGTGCCGTTTACTAATGTAAAGCTTACTGATCATTTTTGGACATCAAGAATAGAAACCAACCGTACAGCCACTATACCCGCTTCATTTGCCCGTTGCGAAAGTACCGGTCGTGTAAAAAACTTTGTTATGGCGGCTGAGCACCAGGGTAAATTTTGCACTACTTATCCTTTTGATGATACCGATATTTATAAAACCATCGAAGGCGCGTCCTATTCGTTGGCCGTTTATCCTGATCCCAAATTATCTGCTTATATCGATTCGCTTATCGGCATCATTGGGAGGGCGCAGGAGCCGGACGGTTATTTGTATACCGCGCGGAGTATCGATCCCGCGCACCCGCAATCGTGGGCGGGGCCTGAAAGATGGGTGAACGAGCAAAAGAGCAGTCATGAGTTATACAATTGCGGCCATATGTACGAGGCTGCTGCTGCGCATTATATGGCAACCGGCAAACGCAATTTTTTAGATATCGCCATAAAAAATGCCGACCTGCTGGTAAAAACTTTCGGGCCTGACAAAAAACACGTTGCCCCCGGTCACGAAATTGTGGAGATGGGTTTGGTAAGGCTGTACCGCATCACAGGCAAAAAGGATTATCTCGACCTGGCCAAATTCTTTATCGACCAGCGTGGCATAAAAAAATACAACAAAAAGAGCCAGAACGTTTACGAGAACGGCACCTATTTCCAGGATGATAAACCGGTGATTGACCAGGACGAAGCTGAAGGACATGCTGTAAGGGCGATGTATCTGTATTCAGGCATGGCCGATGTGGCGGCATTGACAGGTGATAGTGCCTACATAAAAGCTATCGATAAGATATGGGATAACATGGTGGGCAAAAAGATGTATGTACAAGGCAGCATCGGCGCGGTTGGCGATGGTGAGCGCTTTGGCGATAATTACGAGCTGCCAAATGCTACGGCCTATAACGAGACCTGTGCCGCAATAGGCAGCGTTTTTTGGAACCAGCGCATGTTTTTGCTGCACGGCGATTCGAAATATATCGATGTGATGGAAAAGACATTGTATAACGGTTTGATATCTGGCGTTGGGCTGGATGGAAAATCGTTTTTCTACACCAACGCCATGCAGGTGAGCAACAGCTTTAATCACCCCGATTTGGAAAGGGAGCGATCTGGCTGGTTCGAATGTTCTTGTTGTCCTACCAATGTAGTGCGCTTAATTCCATCCATCCCGGGCTATATTTATGCGCAAAATGGCAATGATGTTTATGTAAACCTTTTCATCAGCGGTACCGGTAATTTAACTATCAATAATAAGGCGTTAAAAATAACCCAGGAAAACAATTACCCATGGGATGGCGGTTTGGCTTTTACTATAAACCCTGCATCAGCAATGGAAATGAACCTGCGGATACGCATACCCGGCTGGGCACAGGATGAGGCCATGCCATCAAACCTGTATAGTTATGAGAAACAATCGGCACAAAAAATTGAGATAAAAGTTAATGGCAAGCCGGTTGATTATCAAATAGAAAAAGGTTATGCGGTGATCAGCAAAAAATGGAAAAAGAACGATAAGGTAGAACTAACCCTGCCAATGGATGTGCGGCGGGTAGTTGCCAATGCCAGTGTGCCTGACGACAATGGAAAAGTTGCCCTGCAGCGCGGCCCGATAATGTATTGCGCCGAGTGGAAGGATAATGATGGCAGGGCAAGTAACATCATTGTGCCAAAAGGCACGGTTTTCACCCCGCAATATGTACCTTCGTTATTGAACGGCGTAACCATTTTAAAAGCAGAAGTGAAAACCATAAATGTTGACGAAACAGCGCAAACGATCAGTACCGAAAACAAAACCATGACGGCGATACCCTATTATTCGTGGGCGAACAGGGGTAAAGGCGAAATGACGGTTTGGTTTCCAGAAAAAGTAACCGATGTGGCGCTCATCAGCAAATAGCCACCAACCTAAATGAGAAAGATCTTTATACTGACCTCCCTAACTGCGGCGCTTTTTTTGAAGGCCGCGGCACAGGAAATTCCTATCGAAAATGGCTGGCAATTTGCCAGGGGGGATTCATCCCAATGGGCATCGCCAGCTTATAATGATTTGAAATGGCAACATATTGAAGTAAACAAGCCATGGGAAGAACAAGGTTACCCTAATTACGATGGCTTTGGCTGGTACCGGCTGCATTTTATGCTACCATCATCCATAAAAGAAAAAGCTTTTCTGAAAGATAGCATCCGCATTAATTTAGGAATTGTTGATGATAACGATGAAGTTTATCTGAACGGCAAACTGATAGGTGAATACGGTGGTATGGGCGGCGACATTAAAACTTCCAAATACGGCCCGCGCAGCTATACCATAGCGGCCAATAATCCCGCCATTTTATGGGACAAAGAAAACGTGCTGGCTGTCCGCATATTTGATACGGGCGGTGCAGGTGGCCTTTACGGCGATAAACACAGCATCAGCATGCTAAGCCTGATAGACAATGTTACTATCAATACCGATGGCGATTTTTATTTTGAAGAGAACGAAGGCATCAGCAAAACTATTTATTTAAGCACCCGCAGCAATTATGTTTATAAAGGCAAGCTGAATTTTAAAGTAACCGACCCGGAAACTAATACGGACATGCGGGAAGCGACAACTGATGTGGTTTTTACCGCAGGCAAACCGTTTAACTATCCTTTTACAATAGATAAACTGCCAAAAAGATCATACAAGTTAAGCTATATTTTTACCGAAGAGCGGTCGCATGATATAATGGTTAAAACAGAAAGTACACCCTATGTGCTTACGCCGTACCCGGGCGCAAAACCACGGATAAACGGCGCGGATGTTTATGGTGCAAGGCCCGGCAACCCGTTTTTGTACATGATACCGGCAACCGGCAGAAAGCCAATGAGCTATTCGGCAGCAGGTTTACCTGATGGTTTGAAACTCGACAGCAGGACGGGCATTATAACAGGCGTTGTTGCGCAAAAAGGTGAATATCCTGTGGTATTTACGGTGCATAACAGTGCAGGTACAAAAACTAAAAAATTCACTATAAAAATTGGCGATGTAATAGGCTTAACCCCCGCCCTGGGATGGAACAGCTGGAACGCATTCGGCCTAACGGTAAACGACCAGAAAGCCCGCGTTGCCGCCAAAACCATGACGGATAAACTGGCCGCGCATGGCTGGAACTATATCAACATCGATGACGGATGGGAAGCCCCGCAGCGCACGGCCAGCGGCGAAATTATCCCCAACCAAAAATTCCCGGATATGAAGGGGCTGACCGGTTATGTGCATAGCCTTGGCTTAAAAATGGGTATTTACTCATCGCCAGGCCCGCGTACCTGCGGCGGTTACTTAGGCAGCTGGCAGCATGAAGACCAGGACGCCAAAACCTACGGAGATTGGGGCATTGATTATTTAAAATACGACTGGTGTTCCTATTCGGAAGTTACCAACCCAAGTCCAACGCTTGCTGATTATAAAAAACCTTACCAGGTAATGCGTACCTCGCTGGATAAAATTCCGCGCGATATTATGTTCAGTTTTTGCCAGTATGGTATGGGCGACGTTTGGAAATGGGGCGCCGAAGTTGGCGGCAACAGCTGGCGCAGCACAGGCGATATTGAAGACACCTGGAAAAGTATGTCCACAATTGGTTTTAACCAGGTAGCCGACGGCCCTTACGCACAGCCCGGTCATTTTAACGACCCTGATATGCTGGTGGTAGGCAAAGTGGGCTGGGGCGATAACCAGCGTAACAGCCGCCTGAGCCCGGATGAGCAATATACGCATATCAGCTTGTGGAGCCTGTTATCATCACCCTTATTGATCGGTTGTGATATGGGCAAACTGGATAGGTTTACACTTGGCCTGCTTACCAACGATGAAGTGATAGCGATTGACCAGGATGCTTTGGGCAAAGAAGCCCGCCAGGCCATAAAAACCGATAATTACCAGGTATGGATAAAAGACCTGGAAGACGGCGGCAAAGCGGTTGGGGTATTTAATACATCGGATAAATATCAAACCATTACCCTGCAACTAAAGGATAATGAGCTGGGTGGCTATACCAAAATACGCAATGTGTGGGAGCAAAAATATATAATAACCAGCGGCACTAACTATACAACGAAGGTAGCGCCGCATGGGGTGGTTTTGGTGAAGTTGAGTAAGTAAGCTGCTGGGCATGGCGATGAGTTGACTCACCCCAGCATCGCTTCGCTCGCTGACCCTCTCTTCGCCTGCGGCGGAAAGAGGGTGAAGAAGGATTTCGTAAGTCCCTCTTTACCGCCCCGCGGTAGAGAGGGTGGTCGAGCGAAGCGATGACCGGGTGAGTAAACTATACGAGCGGCATAACCGCCAATTCAAAAAGTTAATATTAAAAACAGGATAAAAAGCAAGAGTATGAGCATAATATGGAAAGGCGTTTTCCCCGCCGTAACCACAAAATTCAACAGTCATGATGAAATGGACTTTGAAGCATTTAATAAAAACATCGAAGCACAGTTAGAGGCGGGTGCCAAAGGCATCATTATTGGCGGATCGCTGGGCGAGGCCAGTGTTTTAACAGATCATGAAAAAATTGAGTTGTTAAAGCAAACCGTTAAAACGGTAAACAAACGCGCGTATGTAATTTTAAACATCGCGGAGCAAACTACAAAAGCCGCCCTGCAATGTGCCGAAAATGCGTTAAAGTATGGTGCGGATGGGTTAATGATGCTGCCGCCGATGCGTTATAAAGCGGATGATGCCGAAACCCTGCATTATTTTGCAACGGTTGCAAAAAGCACACCGCTGCCTATCATGATCTATAATAACCCTTACGATTATAAGATAGAGGTTACATTGGATATGTTTGAGGAACTGGCTAAATACCCTAATATACAGGCGGTAAAAGAGTCGACCCGGGATGTGAGCAATGTTACCAGGATGATCAACCGTTTTGGCGACAGGTTTAAAATTTTATGCGGTGTGGATACGTTGGCATTGGAAAGCCTGTTTATGGGTGCTGATGGCTGGGTAGCCGGTTTAGTAGATGCATTTCCGAGGGAAACTGTAGCTATTTTTAATCTTGCCAAACAAGGCCGCCACCAGGAAGCGCTGGCTATTTATCGCTGGTTTTTGCCGGTGCTGGAGTTGGATATTCATCCAAAACTGGTACAGTACATTAAATTAGCGGAAACACAAACAGGCCTGGGTACCGAAACTGTACGTGCGCCACGTTTAGCCATTGAAGGCGATGAGCGTAAAAAGGTATTAGCTATCATTGATAAAGCAATTGCCAACAGACCCGAGTTGCCGGTTGGTAGCTGGGGTATTGAGGCAGAGGTTGATATTACCGGGG
Source organism: Bacteroidota bacterium (assembly GCA_013288235.1). Taxonomy (GTDB): domain Bacteria; phylum Bacteroidota; class Bacteroidia; order Sphingobacteriales; family Sphingobacteriaceae; genus Mucilaginibacter. Next base: position 43,516 of record JABDCF010000013.1, read on the forward strand.
TGAGTTAATTAAAGAAGCAAACAAAAATGTCATTTCGACGAGGAACGAGGAGAAAACTTATACGCTATGCAAAGCGGATTATGCAAACAGTATAAGTTTTCTCACTCCGTTCAAAATGACATAATCCTATCTACACAACTATGGATACAAGAAATTTAATAGGTAATAACTATTTACCAGCAACCGGTAAGAAGTTCAGGGCAGCGGACCCTTCATTAGGCATTGACCTGCCGGGCGATTTTTACGCCGCCAGTATATCGGAGGCTGATGCTGCGGTAAACCTCGCCGATAAGGCATTTAATGAATACCGCAGCCTGGGCGGCGACAAAAAAGCAGCTTTTTTGCGCGGCATAGCCGATGAAATAAAAGCGTTAAACGATATTATTATCGAACGTGCAATGGGCGAAAGCGGCCTGCCTGCGCCGCGTTTACAGGGCGAACTTAACCGCACCACCAACCAGTTATATATGTTCGCCGACCTGCTTGAAGAAGGCTCGTGGGTTGAAGCTATCATCGATACCGCTATTCCCGACCGCAAGCCCTTGCCAAGGGTTGATATCCGTAAAATGATGGTGCCTTTAGGCCCTGCCGTAGTATTTGGGGCAAGTAATTTTCCGCTGGCTTATTCGGTTGCCGGAGGCGATACTGCGGCGGCGCTTGCTTCCGGTTGTCCTGTTGTGGTAAAGGCGCATCCGGCGCATCCAGGTACAAGCGCACTTGTTGGAGGCGCTATTAAAAAAGCTGCGGAACAAACCGGTATGCCCGGAGGCGTGTTTTCGATGCTTTATGATGATGGCTATGCCATTGGCGAAGCATTGGTAACACACCCGAAAACTAAAATAGTGACTTTTACCGGCTCGCTTAAAGGTGGAATGGCTTTAATGAAAATGGCCAGGGAACGCGATGAGCCTATCCCCGTTTTTGCCGAAATGGGCAGCGTTAACCCGGTAGTTTTATTGCCGCAAGCGCTTGAAAACCGCGCTGAAGAGCTGGCAAAAACTTATACAGATTCTATCACGATGAGCGCCGGGCAGTTTTGTACTAACCCGGGTTTGTTGCTGGCGGTTAAGTCAGCAGGGTTGGAGCGGTTTAAAAAAACACTTGGCGAAGGGGTAGCAAATGTGGGTTCGGCTACGATGCTTACATCAGGAATATGCGCCAACTTTGGTAAATTATCAAAAGAGCGGCTTGCTGAAAGCGAGGTGACTGTTATCGCCCATTCGGATAAATTGAATAGCGAAAAAATCAATCAAAGCCTTGCCGTGGTAACCGAAATTACTGCTGCTGCTTTTTTGGCTGATGAAAAATATAAAGAAGAAGTCTTTGGGCCGTATTCTATGTTAATTGTTGCCGATGATATTGCACAATTGGAACAAGTGCTTGGCTCGCTGCACGGGCAGTTAACCGCTACTGTGATGGCTGATGCCGATGAACTTCCAAAATACAAATCGATAACTGATAAACTGGCAAATTTAGCCGGAAGGGTGATATTAAATGGCCCGCCAACCGGTGTTGAAGTAGGCAATGCGATAATGCATGGCGGCCCGTTCCCGGCAACATCAGATAGCCGTTTTACATCTGTGGGCACATCATCCATCAAACGTTTTGTAAGGCCGGTTTGCTGGCAAAACTGGAGCGAAGATTTGTTACCTGATGAATTGAAAATAGCCAATCCGCTGAAGATTTGGCGATTGGTTAATAATGAATTTACGAAAGAATAAGTCTTAAGTCCGAAGTCGAAAGTCTTAAGTCGGGAAGAACCGACTTAGGACTTTAGGCTTAAGACTTCAGGCTAAACAAATAATATGACAAAAACATTCTTCTGTATAGATGCACATACCTGCGGTAACCCGGTGAGGCTGGTTGCCGGTGGCGGACCTAATTTGGTCGGCGATAATATGAGCGAAAAACGCCAGCATTTTTTAAAGGAATATGACTGGATACGCAAAGGCCTGATGTTTGAGCCGCGCGGCCATGATATGATGTCGGGCAGTATACTTTACCCGCCGCACGACCCTGCAAATGATGTGGCTGTGTTGTTTATCGAAACCAGCGGATGCCTGCCGATGTGCGGGCACGGCACTATCGGCACAATAACCATTGCTATTGAAGAAGGGTTGATCATACCGAAAACACCCGGCATTGTAAGGATGGAAGCGCCTGCCGGTTTGGTTTTGATTGAATACAAGCAAGAAGGTGCAAAAGTTAAATCAGTTAAACTTACCAATGTGCCGGCATACCTTGCTGCTGAAAATCTGGAAGTAGAGTGCCCTGATTTGGGTATGCTTACGGTTGACGTTAGCTACGGTGGAAATTTTTATGCTATTGTTGACCCGCAGGCCAACTTTAAAAACCTGGATGATTATACTGCAGATCAACTGATATCATGGAGCCGTGTTTTAAGGCAGCGGATAAATGAGAAATATACATTTGTCCATTCCGAAAACCCAACTATTAACGGATGCTCGCATATCTTATGGACAGGCAAAACCATATCCCCCGAAGCTACTGCCCGTAACGCTGTTTTTTACGGCGATAAGGCGATTGACCGCTCTCCTTGCGGCACAGGCACGTCAGCCCGCATGGCACAATGGCATGCCAAAGGGAAATTAAAAAAGGGCGATAAATTTATCCATGAAAGCATTATAGGCAGCCAATTTATCGGCACCGTTGAAGATGAAGTTATGATTGGCGATAAACCTGCTATCATCCCTGGCATTGAAGGCTGGGCAAGGGTGTATGGTTATAATACTATAAAAATTGATGATGATGATCCGTATGCATATGGGTTCCAGGTGATATGACATTTAATTGTGCGCCTTTTGTAGAGACGCAATACTTGCGTCTCCCGCCATTAAAGCATCTTAAAGCGGTTAATTTACATGCGTGATTTGTATGGGTGAATTGCAAACGGGAGACGCAAGTGTTGCGTCTCTACAACATGGGTGCAGATTTTTTCATCTGAACAGCCTTTTAACCCAATATCCTTTCCATAACCAAAAGCCGGAAAGTACGATGATGGGAAATATTACCCATCTAACCGCATTGGCGGCATAATGCAGGTGCGCGACAGGGCCATAAATATAACCGATAACCGGGATGCTCAGCAGGATATGCGCCCAGCGGATGATCTTTCGTTCGGTTGCGGCCTTCATGTCAGTACTCCAGTTCCTGGCAATCGAAACCTGCCTCATGCAGGAGCGATTCGATATAGCGGGGCGAAATATCGTTGGCCTCTATCCTTAAAATATTATCACAATCTTCCAGGTCGAAGTTCCAGCCGGTAATAGCCGGAACAGCGGTCAGCAAGGGTTTTACCTCCCTAACATGTTCTGGTTTTTCAACGCTTGTTACAAATATCAGTATGTCCATTTTTGTAAGTCTTGAGTCTTAAGTTTTATGTCCTAAGTCGAAAATTCTAAGCCCAAAGCAAACAGTGTGACTTTAGACTTAAGACTTCGGGCTTCAGACTTTATTCAGTTGTTTTCCCGGGGGCTTCCTGTGCAAAATCATCCCAGTTGTGGCGATGGCCCCACCTGCCGTGACTGCATTTTTCCTCCCATTTTTGTTTAAACTTTTCCCTTTCTTCTGGGCTCATGTTTTTAAATTTTTCGGCCATGCCGTGGCGCATCCATGGGGCACCGCCCCTATGGCCGCCTTTACCAAAACCAAACAGTATTTTGCATAAAATAAATATGCCCATGGCCTGCCAAAAGGTGATAACACCTACATGTAATATGCCCGGCAGTAAATAGTTCCATAAATTCATCACCACAAAGCTGATGAGCGCCAGGAAAGCGACTATTCCGAATGGAATAAATATAAATTTCCTTCTATAAAAAAATGATCTCATGTTTTTAATTTTTAATATTCTGTTATTTCCTCATACAATTGACGCAGCCTTTTGCGCAAATGAACAACCGCATACCGCTTGCGCGATACCAGGGTTTGTATATTTTCGCCGGTACGTTCGGCTATTTCTTTAAATGGGATGTCATCCAATTCCTGCCAGATAAAAACCTGCCTTTGTTCTTCAGGCAGTTCATCCAATGCAAAAAATAATTGTTCCCAAAACAAGTTGCGCAGGTACTCCGTTTCCGGGGTTGTTGCTTCCGTCATCAGTATGGCTTTAAAGTCCGGCGCTTCATCGCTATCTTCATCGGGCAGCATATCGTCCAGCAGCGTTTCAGTATGCTTTTTATGCTTATCAATTATTTTATTACGGGCCACACGGTACAGCCATGCGCCTGTTTGTTCAATAGGTTCTGAATTTATTACCGAGCTGAACTGGTACCAAACATCCTGCAGGATGTCTTCCGCATCGGCGTCATTTTTCACCCTTCGCCTTATAAAGCCGAGCAAGTTTTTACCATATGCGCTTATTGCATGCAGTATGGTGTTGTTCTTCTCTTCGGGCATTACGGCTGTGATCAATGTATTATTGTTTAAATATAGAGACGATTGTGTTTTTAAAACATTTTAATTTAATTTTAAAAAGTTCATGGATCATAGTCCATGGTTCATAGCGACTTGCAGACGCTGAGGGTTATGAACTATTAACGCCCAATGCAGCTACTATGAACCATGAGCTATGAGCTATGAGCCATCAAACTAATCGAATTAACTATTACAACATCCTGGCTATGCTTTTGGCCTCGTGTTTGGCTATGGTTATTCCGTTCGAATTAGTGCTGTTATCGTACGCTATACTTGGCCCGGCGCATTACCTTACTGAAATATCATGGCTTAACGGGCGGCAGTTTTTTACCTTAAAAAAGTACGACTACATCCCCATCATATTGGTGTTACTAATTTCCCTCCTGCTTAAATTGCCTTATGCTAACCTGATTTTTTACACTTTTGGGTTAGCCCTGGTATTACTTGTCATCAAAAGAACGGTTAACCGTATAGCTGCTTTTATCTTAATTATTATTGCAGGATACTTTTTACTCACCAATAACATACTACGGACCATCTTCGGGCTATACGTACCCACGATTATCCACGTGTATATATTCACAGGGGCATTTATGTTATTTGGAGCGTTGAAAGATAAAATTGTTTCAGGTTACCTGGCCTTTGCTTTTTTTTTACTCTGCCCGGTATTGTTATGCGTTTTGTTTACATCGTACCATAACTCAACTGCGGCCTGGGCCATCAGCAATTACGGGGATTTCGGCCGGTTGAATACCACTGCCCTTCGCAGCCAATCAATTAATATTTATACCAACCAGGCCAGTATTATTTTAACAAGGCTGATAGCATTTGCCTATACCTATCATTATATCAACTGGTTCAGCAAAACACGGATCATCAACTGGCACCGAATATCCATCACGAAAGCAGTAATTATTGGTATGATATGGGCTGCATCAGTAGCGCTTTACTTTTACAATTACCGCATAGGTATTAAGTGGCTTTTTTTACTTAGCCTGGTGCACGTAATATTGGAATTCCCGCTTAACCACCGTAGTTTTATTGGGATAGGAAGGGAGGTGAAGAAGGGTTTGGGTTGATTAAGTTGAGTTGGTGAGTGGTTGATTAGGTTGGATTTTAGTTTTGGCTTAACTAAATTTGATTGTTTATTTGTTCACTATATAACCACTCACTTAATCAACTTAGTCAACCACTCACCAACATTAACTACTCACTTAATCAACTCAATCAACCACTCACTAAACAATGGCCTACAACACAAAATTAGCAGACAGGGTACGCGAAGCATTGGTTCATTGGCCTGATGTGGAAGAAAAAGAAATGTTTCGCGGCGTTTGTTTTATGGTGAACGGGAAGATGTGCGTATGCATAAGCGAAAATGAATTATTATGCCGCATCGGCGCGGAGCAAATGGAGGCTGCCCTGGAAAATAATTATGTACGCCAAATGGTTATGGCAAGGGATAAGCCAAGTAAGGATTTTGTGTACGTAAGCGAAGAAGGCTTTTTGCGCCAAAAGGATTTTGACCATTGGATAAAACTGGCATTGGATTTTAACCCGAAGGCTAAGGCATCGAAAAAGAAGTAAACCCGGATTCAAATTACAGCTTCGTTTTCACTAACTTCATCCCTAAATTATACTAATCACGGTATGGATAGCATCTCAAAAAAACTTAAATGGCAAACTGTTAAATGGGCTGTATTACTGGCTTGTTTTGTCATTACATTAAAAACTTACGCCCAACCAGCTATTGATATTGATCCAAAGGCAAAAGCAATCTTAACTGCTATGGATAATTCGACAGAGGAATGGAACAAAGGGCACCTGGATGCTTTTATGGAAATGTATTACCCAACAGCAACCATGATGATGCCAACTGGGCCTGTGGGATTGGATGCCATTAGGTCATTATATCAAACCAAATATTTTAACGGTGGCATGCCCAAACAGAATTTACGCTATTCGGATATGGACGTGCGTTTTTTGGGAAAAGGTTACGCTTTATTAACAGGGGCTTTCACTTTGTATGGAAATAATTTGCCCGAGCGTTCGGGCCGGTACTCATTGGTAATGATCAATACCAAACATGGGTGGAAAATATTGCATGATCATTCGGGTTGATCTTTGAAGAAAAGATTTATGAAGCTTGAGAAACTTCGTAGGTCTGATTGTTTTCCTCGTTCAATTTTTCCTTTTTTTTCCTGGCGTATAATAAATACATCACGATAGAAACATTTAAAATTATGCATGCAAGCCGCACTATTTGCCAATGCGTTGGGCTTTGATTTAAAGAGAGGTTAATACCAATTTCAACAAATATTAATATTGAAGTAAAATAACTCCAGAATACCTTATCTTCCTTTTCCATGTTTAATTTAAACTAATAGTTGTTTACTCTAACCCTAAATATTCTTTCTGTTTTATCTCCACCAAACCCGATGTTTGATCTCGCCGCAGGTAAATGCTCACCTGGTAAAAATTATTATCGTACAAATAAATATTGTTGCTGGCATCAACGCCCCGGAATTTTAGCTCAAGCCCATATCTTTTGGCCTGGCCTATCATGTTAATAATAAACTGCGAATCGGTTGAGGTGTAGTCAACAGTGCGTAATACGGTGCCGTTATAAAGTTTTGAATAAGCGCCTACGATAATTTTTTCGGTATTTGGCTTTGCCGTGATGTTTTTAAAATATTCCAGTTCCTGGCCGTTAACATCTTCGGTATAATCCTGGTTAAATTTATTTCCCTGCAGCAAGGTGTTATAAACCTCGCCATTAGTAAGGTTGGTGAAATAAATAAGGTCGCTAAACTTTATGCTTTGCGCCTGTGTTACGAGGCCGCCGCAAAGCATTATGAGCAAAAGGATAAGGTATTTTTTCATTTTGAACGTAAATGGTTCTTCAAATATACTTTTTTAATACTTAACTCAATTACCCGGATGATAGGTTTTTTCGGCATGCTTCAACACATCCGCCTTATAAAACAAAACATCCTTAAACTTACCGTCAATATACATGCCAGCCTGGTCGGTATAGTGATTTGAAGCAGGATCGAAAGATTCGCCGCCTGTTTCAACCGTTTTTGCCTTAATACGGGTACCAAATTCCACAGCTGCTATGAAACTGTTGCCCGAATATCCATAGCGTTTTTTTGTATTTATGGGGCGGCTTACAAACGATGGCAACTGCCCGAACAATGACGAAGTTTGCCCAACCGGAATACTTGGATCATTATCATTAAACGTTATTCCATCTGCCGGGCGCTGGTAACGGTTAATATCGCCCCATTGAAGTTTCCATGTCCCGTATTGTTTTTTTAGAAAGTTTAATGAGCTGTTAAGCGAATCCAGCAGCTGTTTGTTACTGATAGTTTGCAGCATTGCGTGTGTGCGGGTGGTTTGATAGACACTTGCTTCTGAAGTTTTTACAGGCGGGATAACCCGCATTATTAATGTGCCCCAGTTGACGGCAAGCGTTGTTGCGATGGAATTGGCTTCCGAACGTTTGTCCCATTGTTTTAAAATTTGGATGGGTTCGGCAAGCGTTTGTTTTAATGAATCGGGCGCGGTATCATAAGCTTTGAAGAGCGGCGGCAGCAGATCGTCAAAAGCAGTTAGGTAATGATCGTAGCCTTTAGCAATCAAACCATCAAGCGTTATGTTTTTGGCGTTGCTTAAAAGTTTTATGGCATTAACTGCCCGGTAGTTTTGGCCATCGGGCGCCATGTAGACAGGATATTTTGTTTTATCAGGACTGCTTTGGCCTGACGAGACATATGGCGTTGAATTACAATTTTGTATCCAGCCGGTAGCTGGGTTGTAAACGTGTACAATTTCATCTAATGTGTGCACCCCCTGCCATTCGGTAGCGGGGGTGGTACCATCAACAGGTAGTGTCCAGTCAAGTTTTTGGTCGCGTTTTGGCATAAAATTGCCGTACCAAAAGGCGATGTTGCCCTGGTCATCGGCGTAAACGGTATTGTTGGTAGCATTGCTGAGCAACCCCATTGCCTTTTTATATTCGGCGAAGGTTTTGGCTTTGGTGATGAGCCACGATTCAAGCAAGGCATTGTACGAGCGGTTGTTGGCTTTTAACGCCAGCCATTTACCATCCCTGCTGCCAAGCACCGGCCCATGATGGGTGTAATAACCCGTAATTGTTTTTTGGTCGAAATGATCGCCATTTTTAACTTTTAATACCAATTTACGGGTGGTAACAGGTTTTAGGGCGCCGTTATATTCATAGAACCATTGGTCATCCTTTTTGCTTACTTTTTCGGCATACAGGTCGCCAACATCGGCATTGCTGCTGGTATGCATCCAGCCGCAGTGTTGGTTAAAACCCTGGTAAACAAAAAACTGCCCCCAGGTAACAGCGCCATAAACATCAAGCCCTTCATCGCTCACCATTTGTACCTCGCCGCGAAAATAAAACGGCACATGAGGGTTAATGTACAGCAAAGCATGCCCGGAGGCTGACCTTGACGGCGCTATTGCAAAGCCATTTGACCCAATTTCCCTTTCTTCCAAATCCGGCTTATTAATTGCCCCTAATTTTTCACTCCCGCCGCTATAAAAGTCGTGTGTTTCGCTCAAATTTATGCCGCCGGTAACAGTTGCCGAAACACTTCCATCGGTAAACATAAGCGCGTACCATGGCTCAAAGTGTTGAAATACAGTAGGTTTAACGTCAGGATGTGTGTATAGAAAATAGTTCACACCGTCAGCAAAAGCATCCATTAATTTCCTAAACCAGGGGGCACTTGCCTTGTAATCTTTAATGGCATCAGCAGTATCTGCAATTAATTGCAGCTGCACATCCGTGTACAAATTTTTCCCGCCATCAACTTCCGACTGCCGGCCAAGCTGGTATAAATAGTTTTGTTCAATACCTTTAAAATTATCTTCGCATTCAGCGTACATCAAACCGAAAACGGCCTCAGCATCTGTTTTGCCATAAATATGCGGAACGCCCCAATTATCGCGGATGATGGTTACAGCCTTTGCTTCCTGTCTAAACCTTTTAATATCGCTTTCAGTACGCTTTTGGGCCGCCACAATAAAAGGGGAAAGAAAAAATACAAAAAATAACAGTTTTGTCATCGTAACGATAGTTTTACTAAACAATTCAAAATGAAAGCTGCCTGTTGATGCCATTTTTTTAAATTAATGTTACTTTTACAGTTTTAAAGATAATATTATTAATTAGTTGCCGTTTCAATCAGGTGACGCTTAAATATAGCTGAAATTGAATTGATTAGGTATTATTTTTGCAGTAATCAAAAAATGAAATTTTAATTTATTGATCACAAAGATCGGTAAAATCTAAATAAAGAGCTTGGATAGATCATTAAACATGTTATCTGAGATTTAGTTGATCAGCATTGTTTGATTATGATGTTGTGTGCGTTCCGGGGTGAGATACGGAACGCATTTTTTTTGCCCGGTAACGTTCCCGATTTTGCTTTTATAAAACACAATTATACTTTTTCCTTTTAATAGTAATCCAAAACAATTTGTGGTATATTTTATTATCATATAAATAAATCACAGTTATGAAATACGCATATATTTTTGGCTCAAACGCTTTTGTTGTCCCCAGCAAGGTTGTTACCTATGCCGATAATGAAGAAGACAAAGAATTTTTAAGGATCAACGCCATTTATCACGATCTGCCACCGGCCGCAGGGCAATCACACCTTGATATTGATATTAATATTAAAGATACCGATGGGACGCCCATATTGATGCTGGCTAACCTTACCTTAAATTCAGCGCCATATAGCGTTAAAAAGGAGCGCGACAGCATAGAGATTTTAAGGGGCGATGGCTCATTGATTATTCACGTACACCAACTTGATGATGAATCGGCAATGGGCCTTGAACATAATATTACCGCCGAGTTTGAAGTAAACATGCCTATTGTTGTCATCCGTATTAATGGCGATTTTATGCTTGGCAACCTTCATATCAGCGCCGAAAACGAAAAACTGTTTATTAACGGCAACGGTTATGGTAACTCGGTATTGGCCGGTAGCAATCAATTGAAGTTTACAGCGGATGGGGTGGTGTTGTAGAGCGAGTTTGCAGTTTTGAGTTTCCAGTTGGCGGTTTGGGAGAATTAAACATTCCGAAATCGAAATTCTCCGAAGGAGTCCTTTGTACCGAAATCCGAAATTACTCATGAACTTTCTTTCCGTACATGGCCATTACCAGCAGCACCATCCGGTTATACGTATCAAGCCCCTGGGGCTGGTTATTTACTTTCAGGAACCTGTCGTAAAAAAGACTGCTAAATATATCTGCTTTGCCCTGGTAGGCGAGCCAGTATTTACGTTCGGCCTTAAAATCATTATGCACTGCGGTAGATATTCGTGGCTTTAACTGGTTGTTTGCCGAACTATCACGGTAACGCAATGCGTGCATAAATTCATCCACAGCAAGGTAATAGGCCGAATAACGCAGTAAACGGTCTTTCGAACCTATCCCAGCAAGGAAACCAACAAAATTTGCTTCATCCTCGGGGCCATAACCCATCTGGTGCGACATCTCGTGACACGCAGTAACAGGTCTGTCGAACACCGGCATTTCATAATTCATTTGCGCTTCGCCAGTAAACGGGTTATAATAGCCTGACGTGCCCATGTAGTTGATTATGGGCGTTAATATCGAGGATTTTATACCCGGATAATAAGTACGAAAATTTACCGAATCTGCGGATAATTTGCTAACCGCCTGTATAGCCGTTTTATAAATAATATTGTTGCTTTGCGACAGGTCGGTGAGGGTTACCCGGGCGCGGCAGGCATTGGCGCTATCTATCAGCATAGTGGTAACGGCTTTTAGGTCGGCCGTGGTATAATTTGTGTCGCGCAGGTTAAGGCGCTCACCTGCTGATGGCCTGAAATAATTCATCCCCCAAAAGAGATAAAATATCAGTATCCCCGTTTGCACACCAATTAATATACCCATAAGAAAAACGCCGACTTCTTTAAATTGCTTTTTGAAAGCCAGTTTGCTAAGCTTGAACAAGGCATAAACCAGGTATGCAATAACACCAATATAAATCACATCGCCCACGCTAAAAGGGAACAGGTTGAAAACGGGATGAAGTATATGGCAGATAAACGGATACAAGCCTTCGGAATAATAACGTTCAATAAACAGCGGGTGATCAGCAAGCGCCATCAGCAAAAAAATGGCAATAGCCAGGGCAAGGATCGTGATTGCCCGTGTTTTTACTTTTTTGCTGATATTGACGTTGAACATTTGGTGGTAAATATAACGCTTAATGAAACTGCGCAAAATAATGGTTTATTGTGCGGATTTGGTAGAAGCGCAAAATCATAACCCCAGCGGGGTTAAACGTCGGTAGAAAAAAGAAATACATAGAAGGTGCGTGCCGTACGGAACCTGGCGTTGTTGCAGTGCGGCCATGTTGCGTACCTGACGGCACACTCAACGTTCCTTAATTGAATTTTTTACCGACCTTATGCGCCTACAGCGCATTTAAAAACCCAAGTAAACGAAATTGATGAAGAGATAAAAGACGGGCATTACAAAACCATTCATTATCCTACTTTTATTTTCAAACAATTTTATATATTTTTGTGTAAATCAAACTTAGTGTAATAAATACACTAAGAAATAAAATTTAATGGACGCCAGTATAAAGCAAATCACCATCCCCAAAACAGTGCTCCGAATAGCCGTCGGCGCTATGTTTTTTTTGGCTGGATTGTGCTTTGCCAGCTGGACATCCCGTATCGTG